>NZ_SCMW01000011.1:0-81774 GCF_005502845.1 Brevibacterium sp. 2SA
TTCGTGTACTTCACGGCTTTGCTCATGTACGACTGCCAGGTCTTACCGGAGATCGTCGCACCGTAGATCTGGCCGCGGACCTTGCCCTTGCTGTTCTTGCGCCAGTCGCGGGTGCCGCTGGGGTCACCGGTCCACACGGCCGTCGACAGGGTCTTCGTGAAGCCGAGCAGCCAGGTGTGGCCGACCTCGAAGTTCGTCGTACCGGTCTTCGCGCCGGCGGGAACCCCGATGCCGAGGCTGCTCGTCGTACCGCCGTTGAATGTCTGCGACAGTGCATAGGCGACGCCGCGGGCGACGTCCTTGTCGAGCACCTGTTTGCAGCCCTCTCCGGGGACGTCCATGTTCTTGCCGTTGCGGTCCTTGATCTCGAGGATCGGCTTCGGGCCGCAGAACTCTCCGTCGTTGGCAAACGTCGCGAACGCGGCCGCCATCGCAATCGGCGTCGTCTCGGTCGTACCGAGGATCGACGAGGGCGAGAGCGCCTGGATGAATCCGGAGTCGTCTGCCTGATCGAGCGGTGCGCCGCTGCCGTAGCGGATGCCGAGATCCATCGCGGTGTTCATGATCTCGCACATGTTGAGCTGGTTGCCGATGGCGGCGTATCCGGTGTTGACGGACTTCTTGGTCGCCTCGAGCACGGTCATCGAGCCGTTGCCGCCGCCGTCACCGGCGTTGTTCGGATCCCAGTCGCCGCCCATCGCCGGACAGCCGCTGTACTTCCACGAGCTCGCCGGGAAGTTGCGCTTCGTCGCATTCACCGTCGCGTTGAGGCTCTTGCCCGACTTCAGCCAGGTCGCGAGCACGAACGGCTTCCACGTCGATCCGACTTGGAACCCACCACCGCCGTTGTGCTTCTTGTCGACGGTGTAGTTGATGCTCGTCTTGGTGTTCTTGTCCTTCTCCTCCACTTCCCCGACCGTGTACTCACGGTTCTCGGCCATGGCGATGACCTCGCCGGTGCCGGGTTCGACCGTCACCAGTGCATGGCCGGCACCCGAGGGGTCACCGACGGGGACGCGCTTCTTGACCTCTTTGTCCGCGATCTTCTGGATGTCGGGGTTGAGGCTCGTCGTGATCGTCAGACCGCCGCGCTGGAGGAGCGCCAGACGGTCCTCGACAGTCTCGCCGAAGGACTCGTCGTTCTTGATGACATTGGTGACGTAGTCACAGAAGAACTCCGCGTTGTTCTCAGCAGCGACACAGCCGTTCGGGGTCTCCTGGAGGTTGAGGTCGAGGCCGGTCTTGACCGCTTCGTCGTACTCCGCCTGCGTGATGTGACCGTACTTGAGCATCTGTCCGAGCACGACGTTGCGCCGTTCGAGCACAGCGTCGGGGAACCGCTGCGGGTTGAACGCCGACGGGTTCTGGACGATGCCGGCGAGCATCGCCGACTGCTGGATGTTGAGGTCCTTCGCGTCGATGCCCCAGTACCGGTAGGCCGCGGCCTGGACGCCGTAGACGTTGGGCGAACCCGAGTAGTTGTTGATGTTGAGGTAGCGGTTGAGGATCTCCTCTTTGCTGTACTTGTTCTCGACCGCCACGGCGAGTTTGGCCTCACGGAGCTTGCGTGCGTAGCCGGCGGTGCCCTCCGACTCCTTCGCGGCTGCGACGCCTTCCTCGTTCGACTCCGCGTTGGCGTTCTCCGCCAGCACGTTCTTCACGTACTGCTGAGTCAGCGTCGAACCGCCCTGCGTCGTCGAGGAGACCATGTTGTGCACGGCCGCGCGGGCGATGCCCTCGAGATCGATGCCGCCGTGGTCGAAGAACCGGTAGTCCTCCACGGAGATCGTCGCGTCCTGCATCGGCTGCGAGATCTCGTCGAGAGGCACCTCGACGCGGTTCTGCCAGTAGAAGTCGGCGATCTTCGAGCCGTCGGCGGCGAGCATCGTCGACTTCTCGCCGAGGTCGCGCTCCTCGAGGGTCGCGGGAAGGGCGTTGAAGATCTCGACCGCGCTGTTCGCGCTGGCGGTGGCGACACCGACTCCGGGAATGGCAAGACCGGCGGCTACGATTCCAGCCACCGCGCTCACCGCGACGAACTGGAGGAAGGCCGCCATCTTGGTCGGTTCAGCATTTGACTCAGGAGACACCATGAAACCAAGTTTAACCAACCGCAGATGAGCGCTCACTCAAAGAACGGTGAAAACCCTAGGGTCGGGGCACCAGGGTGAGCAGTGCGACTTCCGGTGGTGAGGCGAAACGCACCGGTGAGAACGGTGAGAACCCGAGACCGGCGGAGATCTCGACGGTTGCATCACGATATGGGAACACTCCGCGCGCCCGTGTCCGATCGAGGTCGCAGTTCGTCACCGGCGCGCCCCAGAACGGGACCCGGATCTGGCCGCCGTGGGTGTGTCCGGCCATGATGAGGTCGGCTCCCGCCGAGGCGAACGCTTCCAAGGTTCGGGAATAGGGGGCGTGCGTGACGCCGATCGTCAGCTCTGCGGCCGGATCGAAGCGGGGGAAGACCAGTTCGCCGTCGGCGTCGATGCGGATCCGGTCACGATCGATGTGGGCATCGCCGAGCCCCGCGAAGCCGATGCGGGTCCCCCGGATCTCCAGGACCGCCTCGGCGTTGTCGAGGAACACCCACCCGTGGTCCTCGAACCCGCGGACCAAGGACCTGACGTCGAGGTCGGGCTCGGTGCGGTGCTTGACCTCCGAGGGCGAGCGCAGGTACTTCGCGGGATTCTTCGCCTGCGGGGAGAAGAAGTCGTTGGATCCGAGGACGAAGACGCCGGGCACGTCGAGCAGGCCGTCGAAGACGTCGAGGACGGTCGGCACGATGTCGGCGGAGAGGTTGTCTCCGGTGTTGACGACGAGGTCGGGCTCGAGTCTCGTCAGACCCGCCACCCACGCGGCCCGATGCCTCTGCCACGAGGTGAGGTGGAGGTCGGCGACGTGGAGGATGCGGATCGGCTCGGCACCGGCCGGCAGGAGCGGCAGGGTGTGGCGGCGGACGGTGAAGAGGTGGGGTTCGATGCCCGCTCCCCAGATGCCGGCGGCCGCGGGGACGGCGAGGGCGCCGGCGACAAGTGCGCGTTTCTTCATTCGCCCCAGTCTAGGCGCTCGCCGCGGGCTCAGCCGACGGCTGACCCCGTCCCGCCCGGGCGACCCGCCGGCGGTGCAGCGACGTGAGGCGCCGGTGGCCGATGACCCGGCAGACGAGGTAGATGAGGAAGGAGATCGTCGTGACGAACGGGCTGATCGGGACCACGGGTGAGCCGAGGGCGATGAGGATGCCGCCCACCGAGGCGGTGACCGCGAAGATCACACTGAGCACCGGGACCCACACCGGCGACGCCGAGACCTGGGTGGCCGCGGCGGCCGGGGTGATGAGGAGGGCGAGGACGAGGAGGACCCCGACGATCTGGACGCTCAGGGCCACGGCGAGCCCGAGGGTGAGCATGAAGACGATCGTGAGCACGGAGACGGGCACCCCCTTCGCCCGCGCGACCTCGGGGTCGAGGCTGGCGAAGAGGAGCGGGCGCCAGACGAATGCGAGGACGGCGAGGACGATGAGCGCACAGACGACGAGCGTGGTGATCTGGCCCGGGGTGATCGCGACGATCTGCCCGGTGAGCAGCCCGAACTTGCTCGCCGAGCGGCCGTCGTAGAGGGCGAGGAAGAGGATCGCCAGGCCGAGTCCGAAGGGCATGAGCACACCGATGATCGCGTTCTTCTCCGAGGCTCTGGCCCCGCCGACGCCGATGATGAGCGCCGCGAGGATCGACCCGACGATCGACCCGGTGACGACGTCGAAGCCGACGAGGAGGGCGAACGCAGCGCCGGCGAAGGAGAGCTCGGAGATCCCGTGGACGGCGAAGGGGATGTCACGGGCCATGACGAAGACGCTGATGAGGCCGCCGACGACGCCGAGGAGGCCGGCGGCGATGAGCGAATTGGCGAGGAGGGCGACGAGTTCGCCGTAGTCCTCGAAGGAGAACAGGCTGCCGACGATCTCGGTGACGGTCATCGGTGCGCTCCTCGGCTCGCGCCGGCACCCGTGTGCGCCGCAGCACCCGTGTCCACGGTCTCGCCACCGGCATGGTGGCCGGGGTGGACGTGGTGGTCGATGCACTCGTCTTCGCCGCCGACGACGATGAGGCGTCCGCCGACGCGGACGACCTCGACGGGTGAGCCGTAGAGCCGGGTGAGCGATTCGGTGGTCATCACCTCGGCGGGGGTGCCGATGAGGAAATGCCCGCCGACGATGTAGAGGACCCGGTCGACGTACGACAGGATCGGGTTGATCTCATGGGTGACGAAGAGGACGGCGGCATTGCGCGTCTCACGCTGTTCGTTGATGAGACCGGCGACGACCTGCTGATGGTGCATGTCGAGGGAGAGCAGGGGTTCGTCGCACAGAAGCACCGAGGGATTGCTCGCCAGCGCCTGTGCGACGCGCAGCCGCTGCAGCTCTCCCCCGGACAGCGTGCCCGCCGGGGCGTCGGCGTAGGCGGTCGCGCCGACGGCGGCGAGGAGTTCGTCGACGTGCTTCCGCCGCTTCCTCGATGGCCACCCCGGCCCCCAGCGGTAGCCGTCGATGCCCATCCGCACGATGTCGCGGCCGCGCATCGGGGTGTGCGGGTCGATCCCCCGCTGCTGCGGGATGTAGCCGATCGCCGGGTTGCCCGCGTGGATCGGCCGCCCGTCGATCTCCGCGCTGCCGTGGTGGAGCTGATGTTCGCCGAGGAGGACCTTGAGCAGCGTCGTCTTCCCCGTCCCGTTGGGGCCGAGGACGGCGAGGAACTCTCCCGGCGCGACCTCGAGGTTGAGGTCGTGCCAGAGCACCCGGTCGCCGAAGCGCAGCTCGGCATCGTGGAGTTCGATGACCGGTGCCTGCTTGACCTCCGCACCGTCCCCGCCGGCCGGAGGCGCGCCCGGTGCGGTGAAGATGCTCTGCGGCAGGGCAGCCGTGTTCGTCTCAGGGTTCATCAGTGATCGTGTCCTTCGAGTGCCTGGGAGATCCCGTCGATGCTCTCCCCGATCCAATCGGTGTACTGAACGCCTGCGGGCATCGTCTCGGCGAGGTCGACGACGGGGACGTCCGACGCTTCGGCTGTGGCCTTGAGCTGTTCGGCCTGCGGCCCCGCTGCCTGCGTGTTGTAGCCGAGGAGGACCGCTTCCCGCGAGGAGATCTGCGCCTCGGCGTCTTTGAGCACGAGCGGCGGCACATCGTTGCCCTCCTCGACGGCGGCGAGGAACTCCGGACTCGTGATGTTGACCAGTCCCATGTCGTCGAAGAGCCACAGCGGGACGGGTTCGGTCGTCGCGACCTTCTCGCCCCCGTGAGCGGTCCTGACCGCGTCGATCGTCGTCTCGAGACCGCCGAGCTGCTCCTTGTAGGACTCCGCGTTCGCGGCGATGTCGTCCTTGCTCTCCGGCAGGGCCTCACCGAGGTGGACGGCGACATCGTCGACGAGCCTGACCATCGTCGGCACCGAGTACCAGAGATGCTCATTGAACTCGCCGTGGTCGTGGCCCTCGTGGCCGGCCTCGGGGTCGCCTTCGTGGCTGTGGCCGTCGGCATCATGACCCTCTGCTTCGGTGTGCCCGGCGTGCTCGCCGCCCGCAGATCCATCCTCACCGTCACCGTGCGAGTGGGGTGCGCTGCCGACGTCCTCGGAGCCGGGCAGACCGGAGATCGCGACGACGTCGATGATCTCCGGTGTCGCGTCGGAGGCCTCGAGCATCGTCGTCATGAAGCTGTCGTAGCCGCCGCCGTTGATGACGACGAGGTCGGCCTTGGAGAGTCTGAGCCGATCCCTGGTCGTCGCCTCATAGGAATGCGGATCCTGGTTGGGGTCGTCGATGATCGCGGTCACGGTCGCCGCATCGCCGGCGACTTGGGAGACGATGTCGGCGTAGACGTTCGTCGAGGTGACGATCGAGAGTTCGCTCGATCCCGTGGCTGATCCGCCGCCGCACCCGGCGAGCAGCAGCCCGGTGGAGAGCAGGATCGCCCCGCTGCGGAGGGGAAGACGGGACAAGCGCATGGCGGGCCTTTCGGTTGCAGATGAGCGTTGCTGTCGCTCACACTACTCAGCCGAAGGGCCCGCCACTAATATAAATATTTATATATAGCAACCTGTTTATGCGTCAGCTCAGGTTGCCGCCAGCGCCCGCCGGGCGCTCTGCGCTCAGGCCGCCTGGGACGCGAGCTTCTCGGCGAGGAGCGCCGCGATCTGCACGGTGTTGAGCGCCGCGCCCTTGCGCAGGTTGTCGTTGGAGACGAAGAGCACGAGCCCTTTGCCCGCGGGCGCGGACTGGTCGGCGCGGATGCGCCCGACGTAGCTCGGGTCGTTCCCGGCCGCCTTGAGCGGGGTGGGCACCTCGTCGAGGACGACACCGGGGGCGCTGCTGAGGATCTCCGTCGCGCGTTCGGGGGTGATGTCCCCGTCGAACTCCGCGTGGATGCTCAGGCTGTGCCCGGTGAACACGGGAACGCGCACGCACGTGCCGGCGACGAGGAGGTCGGGAAGGTCGAGGATCTTCCGGCTCTCGTTGCGCAGCTTCTTCTCCTCGTCGGTCTCGAGCTCACCGTCGTCGACGATGCTGCCCGCCAGCGGCAGGACGTTGAAGGCGATGGGCTCGACGTAGTTGTTCGGCGCGGGAAGGTCGACGGCACTGCCGTCGCGGGTGAGCTTGCGGGCATCGGCGACGCCGGCTTCGAGCTGACCGGCGAGCTCCTCGACACCGCTGAGACCCGAACCGGACACCGCCTGGTAGGTCGCGACGATGAGGCGCTTGAGCCCCGCCTCGGTGTCGAGGGCCTTGAGCACGGGCATCGCGGCCATCGTCGTGCAGTTGGGGTTCGCGATGATCCCCTTGGGCACGGTATCGAGGGCGCCGGGGTTGACCTCGCTGACGACGAGGGGAACCTCGGGGTCCGACCGCCACGCCGAGGAGTTGTCGACGACGATGACCCCGGCCGCGGCGAAGCGCTCGGCCTGGGCCCGGGAGGTCGCTCCGCCGGCGGAGAACAGGGCGATGTCAAGACCGGTCGGGTCCGCCTCGGCGGCGTCCTCGACGACGATCTCACGGCCCTGGAATTCGACGACCTTGCCGGCCGAACGCGCCGAGGCGAAGAGGCGCAGGGTGTCGATCTCGAACCCGGGATCATCGGCGAGGAGGTCGAGCATGACCCCGCCCACCTGGCCGGTTGCCCCGACCACTCCGATTGAAACGCTCATCGTCCTGTCCCTCCGTAGACCACTGCTTCGTCTTCGTCACTGTCGAGTCCGTACGCCGCGTGGGCGGCACGGACGGCGTCGTCGAGCAGGTCGGCCCTGGTGACGACGCTGATGCGGATCTCCGAGGTGGAGATCATGTCGATGTTGACCTGGGCGTCGCTGAGCGCCTCGAAGAGCGTCGCGGTCACGCCCGGGTGGGAGCGCATGCCGGCGCCGACGACGGAGAGCTTGCCGATCTGGTCGTCGTAGCGGACCTGGTCGAAGCCGATCTTCGCCTTGGCGGCATCGAGGGCCTCGATCGCCTTCGACCCGTCCGTCTTCGGCAGGGTGAAGGAGATGTCGGTCTTGCCGGGCTCCCGGGTGGAGATGTTCTGGACGATCATGTCGATGTCGATCTCCTGGCCGGCGATCGTCTTGAAGATCTCCGCCGCCTTGCCGGGGATGTCGGGCACACCGACGATCGTGACCTTGGCCTCCGAGCGATCGTGGGCGACACCGGAGATGATTGCCTGTTCCATGGTGGACTCCGTTTCTGATTCCGCTGCCTTCGCACTGCGTGCCGGCAGAAATGCTTCGGGGACGGGCGAGTCGGTGACCCAGGTGCCCTGTTTGCGGGAGAACGACGAGCGGACGTGGACGGGCACGTCGTAGCGGCGAGCGTATTCGACGCAGCGGAGCATGAGGACCTTGGCGCCCGAGGCGGCCATCTCCATCATCTCCTCGAACCCGATCTCGTCGATCTTGCGCGCTGTCGAGACGATGCGCGGGTCGGCGGTGAAGACGCCGTCGACGTCGGTGTAGATCTCGCAGACATCGGCGCCGAGCGCGGCTGCGAGTGCGACGGCGGTCGTGTCCGAGCCGCCGCGACCGAGTGTCGTGATGTTCTTCGCCGTCTGGCTCACTCCTTGGAAGCCCGCGACAATGGCGATGTTGCCGTCGTCGAGGGCGGAGCGGATGCGGCCGGGCGTGACGTCGATGATCCGCGCCTTGCCGAACTGCTCATCGGTGATGACTCCGGCCTGCGATCCGGTGAACGACTGCGCCTCGAAGCCGAGGTTCGCGATCGCCATCGCGAGCACGGCCATGGAGATCCGCTCACCGGCGGTGAGCAGCATGTCGAGCTCGCGGGCCGGCGGCAGCGGAGAGACCTGCTGGGCGAGGTCGATGAGGTCGTCCGTGCTGTCCCCCATCGCCGACACCACGACGACCACCTCGTGGCCGGCTTGTCGGTATTCGACGATGCGTTGGGCCACCCGCTTGACCGACTCGGCGTCGGCAACGGAGGACCCGCCAAACT
The DNA here is from genome assembly GCF_005502845.1 of Brevibacterium sp. 2SA. Taxonomy (NCBI): domain Bacteria; kingdom Bacillati; phylum Actinomycetota; class Actinomycetes; order Micrococcales; family Brevibacteriaceae; genus Brevibacterium; species Brevibacterium sp. 2SA. The sequence goes on from NZ_SCMW01000011.1 coordinate 8,494, forward strand.
TCTGGACGACAATGCTCACTGAAAGTCTCTTCCTGTTCGCGTATGCGGACTGCGCCGGTCGTTGCTGTCGCGGTGCCGATGCCCGCGATGATGCTCGTACGTGCAGGCGGCGTCGGCGAACCGGCGTCCCCACCATTGTAGGAGGTGGGTCCCACCGACAGCGGGGGTGCCCGTCATACAGACAGTCGTCTCAACTTTCGGGGTGACCGATTCCGCGGAGTCGGTGGCTTCTGGAGACGGGTGCCCGACGCTCTCGATCAAGCGCGAACGCACTTCTGGGGTGTTCCTCCGGCCGACAAGTGCTCGCCGGCTTGATCGAGGCATCGATCCGGTGGGTCAGTCCCCCGCCGAGGTGACGGTGAAGAGATCGCCGGGCTGGCAGTCGAGCGCGGTCTCGCGGACGTCGCCGCGGCGGGATCTGCTCAGTCGATCTCGCGGCGGCCGGAGAAGGCGCGGCCGAGGGTGACCTCGTCGGCGTACTCGAGGTCGCCGCCGACGGGAAGGCCGGAAGCCAAGCGGGTGACGGTGACGCCGAGGGTGCCGAGCAGACGCACAAGGTAGGTGGCCGTCGCCTCGCCCTCGAGGTTCGGGTCGGTGGCGATGACGACTTCGTCGACCTCACTGTCCTGAAGGCGGGGCATGAGCTCCTTGATCCGCAGGTTGTCGGGTCCGATGCCCGCCATCGGATCGATCGCTCCACCGAGGACGTGGTAGAGGCCACGGTACTCGCGCGTGCGCTCGATGGCGACGACGTCCTTGGGCTCTTCGACGACGCAGATCATCGTGCGGTCGCGGCGCGGATCCTGGCAGACCGTGCACTCGGCCTCCTCGGAGACGTTGCCGCAGATCTCACAGAAGCGCACACGCTTCTTCACCGCGCTCAGCGCCTGAGCGAGCGCGTTCACATCGCCGGAGTCGGCTTGGAGGATGTGGAACGCCAGCCGCTGGGCCGACTTGGGCCCGATGCCCGGGAGCTTGCCGAATTCCTCGACGAGGTCCTGGAGGGCACCTTCATACACTGCGCTCATACGTCTCTCTCATCGATGATCTCTCCGCCGAGGACCTTGGCGATCACCGAGACCCCGACCTGCGGGGCGTCGGAGATGTCGAGGTCCGTCTCCGGATCATACTCGTCCTCCATCGACCTGGAGGACGGGGGTTCCGGGGCGGTGTCGCGTTGCGGAGCGAAGCCGCCTGGCGACCCGCTGGTGGGCGCGCCGCCATCGCCGCGCGAATTCTGCGCGACCGCACCGCCGGTGTCCATGCCATGGCGTTCGGCGATCGCGGCGAAGCGGGATTTGAAGGGCTTCGCCGCAGCAGACGTTCCAGTCGCTCCTGTCGGGGCCGGCTCGGGAATCGAACTCGGTGCCGATTGGCCCGCGCTGCCCTGACCGCTGAAGTCGACATCGGGATCGGCGTACGCGCCGAGGTAGTCGAGGTCGTCGTCCTCGGGAGGAGGCACGACGACAGCCCCGACGTCGACGGCACCGCTGCCGGCACTCGTCGAGTCGACGTCCGCCGCTGCTGGACCCGACTGCTGCGGAGCATCGTGCCAGACGGGTTCTTCCCAGCGCGGTTGGACGTACTCCATCGGTTCGTCGCCCGACTCGTCGTCGGCAGACGTCGAGGCACCGATCCCTTGTCCGGTCCCTTGTCCGGACACGGCAGAGTGAGTCCAACCCGCGGTGCTGCTCTCATCGGCTCGCGAATCCGTCGCGGCGTTCGTCTCGACCTCTGACGACGCTGCTTCTCCGACAGCTGAGTCGCCGCCGTCCGGGGCGCCGGTACCGGTTCCCGTCGAGGACGGTCCGAAGAAGTCCTCATCGGACAGGTCTGGGACGACGATGTCGGAGTCGGCCGGGGCAATGTCGGTGTCGACGGGAGCGGCACCGGCGTCAGGGTCAGTCGGAGCGGAATCAGACTGATCGGACACGGAGTCGACGCTTCCGGTCGACCCGTCAGCGGAGGGTGCCGCGGGGGCCGAATCGGCGGCGTCCTCTGCCTCGGCAGAGTTCTCCGAGGCACCCGGTTGGGCCGGTGATTCCCCCTCCTCGTCGTCGGAGGACCAGGGGCCCTGCGGCGAGTCGCCGGTCTCCCAGAACTTCTCGTGGTCGACCTGGGGTTTGTCGACCTCACGGGTGCCGACGACGGCGGCGACCTCCTGCGGGCTCGGCCGCCGGAAGTCAGCGCTCGGCCCGCGATTGCCGCCGGTCGGATTCTGGCCCGGTCCGGACGGGTCATGTCCGCCCGAGCTGCCACCCTGGTTGCCGCCGATGCGTCCGACGTCGCCGATGTCGATGCGCGCCTCGATGCCGAGGACATCGTTGATCGCCATGGCGAGCTTCGCCGCGTGATCGCGCTGCTGGAACCCCTGAACCGAGCCAGCGTTGTTGAAGCCGAGGTAGACGACGCCGTCGGCGAACGACTGCGGGATCGCATTCGCGGCGATGATCGCGCGCGTCAGGCGGCTGCGCTTCTCCACCGCTGCGAGGATGCTCGGCCACGCACGACGGATCGCTTCGATCTCTCCGCCGATGCCGCCGGCTCCGGCACCTGATGCCGCCGGTGCCGAAGTCGCTGAGCTCTCGTCAGCGGCCGGGTCGGGACACTGGGCATCAGGGTGCGACGGACGATCGGCAGACGGCGACGTGGGCCGAGGATCGGACGAACGTTGCTCGCCGGCGTCGCCCTGTCGAGTGGACTCCGACGAATCAGAGCGCTGACCGTGGCCGGGACCCTGCGGACCCGGGTGTGCATGCATCGGCTGCGAGTCCTGCGGTCGCTGTCCAGCCGACTGCTGCGGTTGTCCCTGTCGCGGGTCCGCAGATCGCGAGTCGACAGGTCGCGAATCCGTGGGCCGAACGTCAGTAGGCCGCGCGTCGGCAGGCCCGCGCTCGGTCGGCCCATGCCCGGTCGGCCCATGTTCGGCAGGCCCATACTCGGACCGCCCGTGCTCAGACGGCTCATTCGGCCCGGGACGCGGTGAAACGCGATGATCCGCATCCGCCCGGCTGTCCGCCCCGGCACCGCTCGAGTTGCGAGCCTCTTCCGCTCCCGGAGCAGGACTCTCGGACGCGAAGCGTTCAGGAGCCGAGTTTCCGGCAGGACCAGAATTCCCGGCAGGAACCGAGTTCCCGGTAGGACCAGAGTTCCCGGCAGGGACCGACCCCGGTGCAGGACCGGACCCACCGCGAGGAGCGTAGTCCCCCGCCGGGGCGTCATTGAGCATCGATTCGGCCGCCGCAGCGATCGCAGTGAGCTCGTCGAAATCGTCAGGGGCGGAATCCGTGACCGATCCAGCGCCCTGCGCCGACCCGCCACCACCGGCGCCGGCCGGTGCACCACCCCGGCCGCCATCGACCGGCGCACCGCCCTGACCACCAGGACCGCTCTGGCCACCGCCGACCGGTGCACCAGCACCCTGACCGGCAGCCCCGGCACCCGGACCGACCGCCTCGGCGGGGATCTGCGGAACAGCTTGCGGCACCGCCCCACCCGACCCGGAGGCGGACATGCCGATCCGGCGCTCCATCCGCTCGACGCGGCTGAGCACAGCGTCGCGGCTGCGGGTGGTGGCGGGAAGAAGGATACGAGCGCAGATGAGTTCGAGCTGGAGCCGCGGCGAGGTCGCCCCCGACATCTCCGTCAGCCCCTGGTTGAGGATGTCCGCGGCACGGGAGAGCTCGGCCTGGCCGAACCCGCGCGCCTGCAGAGTGAGGCGCTCAAGACGGTCCGGGGGCACCTCGGGCAGGAACGCATGCGCGGCCTCAGGAGCGGCATGGATGACGATGAGATCGCGCATCCGCTCAAGCAGATCCTCGACGAACCGCCGCGGATCCTGCCCCGATTCGATGACGCGCTCGATCGCCCGGTAGACGCCCGCACCGTCACCGGCGGAGAACGCGTCGACGATGTCGCTGAGCAGGGAGTCCGGCGTGTAGCCGAGCAGCGCCACCGCCGTCGCATAGTCGACGCCGTTGGGCCCCGACCCCGCGATGAGCTGGTCGAGCACGGACAGGGTGTCACGCACCGACCCACCGCCGGCACGCACGACGAGCGGCAGCACGCCCTTGTCCACCTGGACGTTCTCCCGCGCGCAGAGCTCTTCGAGATAGTTCCCCAGCGCTTCGGGCGGCACGAGCCGGAACGGGTAGTGGTGGGTGCGCGACCGGATGGTCCCGATGACCTTCTCGGGTTCGGTCGTCGCGAAGATGAACTTGATGTGCGGCGGCGGCTCCTCGACGATCTTGAGCAGAGCGTTGAAGCCCTGTGAGGTCACCATGTGCGCCTCGTCGAGGATGAACACCTTGTACCGGTCGCGGGCCGGCGCGTAGATCGCGCGTTCGCGCAGGTCACGGGCATCATCGACGCCGTTGTGGCTGGCTGCGTCGATCTCGACGACATCGAGCGACCCGGGTCCGCCGTTGGCGAGGTCGCGGCAGCTCGGGCACTCACCGCACGGAGTCGGGGTCGGCCCCTTCTCACAGTTGAGACAGCGCGCGAGGATCCGCGCCGAGGTGGTCTTTCCGCAGCCGCGCGGCCCCGAGAACAGGTAGGCATGATTGATGCGACCGCGTTCGATCGCGGCCTTGAGCGGCTCGGTCACATGCTCCTGACCGATGACCTCGTCGAAGGTCTCTGGGCGGTAACGTCTGTACAGTGCGGTGGACACAGGACAAGCCTAATGCCACCCCCTGACACAGGACACGGCCGTCATCGTCGACCGGTCACCCGCCCCGGTCCCCGTTGTGACCCTGGCCCCATGTCGGGCACGATAGTGCGTATGACCGACGCCGTCTCCCCGCCCGAGGACTCCGATCCCGCCCGCACCTTCCGGATCGGGCACAAGGAGCGCGACGAGGCGATCGAGATGCTCCGCGAAGCCGCCGGGGACGGTCGGATCACCGTCGATGAGCTCGACGAGAGGATGGAACTCGTCCAGCGCGCGAAGTTCCCCATCGACCTCGATGAGGTCCTCTCCGACCTCACGACCCAGTTGCCCTCGGAGCGCTATCGCCCCCGCACCGAGGTGGCCCGCCGGACCCTGCCCTCCGCACCGGCCCGCCGGACCTCGCCGCATCAGCAGACCCGCGGCTGGGACCCGTCCGATCCGCTCGTCGTCAAGGCGACGTGGGAGTCCGAGCACCGCCGCGGCCGCTGGCAGGTCCCGCCCTACATCCGAGCCGAACCGTCGATGTCGAACATCGAACTCAACTTCCTCGAAGCCGACACGACACTGGAGGCGATCGACATCGAGGTCGTCGCCGGGATGGGCTCGCTCATCGTCGTCGTGCCCGAGGACTGGGCCGTCAACGTCGAGGACCTCTCGAAGTCGTGGGGTTCGGTCAAGACTCTCGTCGACGCGGTGCCCACCGGACGGGCCCCGACCGTCGTCGTCGGCGGGTCGATCGGGATGGGCAGCTTCCGCGCCCGGTACGCGAACTTCTTCGACCGCCGGCGATTGGCCAAGTGATGCCTCCGGGACTCGGCGCCATCATCTTCCTCACGATCGCCATCGTCATCGTCTTCAGCGTGGGCTTCTTCCTCGTCCACCGGGTGATGACGAAGCCGGGCATGCACATCGGCTCCCGCCTGCCCAAGGACGGTCACGACGGCGAGCAGCGCCCCGGAACGGGCCCCCAGCACCCAGGTCCCCAGCACCCGGGCCCGAGGAGTCGCTGACACGGCAAGGACATTTGCCCGAACACCCCATCTGACCGGGGATGACCCTTGCAATGGCACGCGTCACATGATGCACTCATTGCATGGCTGAGCTCATCGTGACCCGCCTCGACGCCGACGACGCCGACGGTCTCAGGCAGTGGCTGACGATCATGCGCGAGGGCTACACGGACGACCGGAGCGCCGTGTGGTGGCAGAGCGAGGAGTCGATGCTCCTCCAGTTCTCTCAGCCGCGCACCGACAGGACGGACATCGCCCTCACCGCCCGCCTCGGCGAGGAACTCATCGGCGGGGCGGAGATCACCCTTGTCGCCGACTCCCCCGCCCTTGTCGAACTCACCGTGCTCCCCGCTCACCGGCGCCAGGGTCACGGCACGACGATCGCCGATGCGGTCGATGAGATCCTCCGCGACTCCGCGGCGACGGTCGTCCAGACGGAGACCTACACCCCGGCCGGCATCGCCTTCGCCGAATCCCGCGGCATGCACGTCGGCAATGCCGAGCAGCGTCTGCTCCTCGACCTGCCCGCCTATCTCGACGCCGACGCCAACCGCTACAAGTCCCCCACGAGATCGACTCCCGACATCGGTCCCGCCGACCCCACCGAGGTCCACCCCGACCCCGACTGGTCGATCGTCTCGTGGATCGGCATGTGCCCCGAGGAGCTCGTCGAGGCGTGGGCGACCCTGCGCAAGCAGATGGACGAGGACGTCCCCCTCGGCGATCTCACCCGCACCGACCACCATGCCGACGTCGCCGCGATCCGCAGCCACGAGGAGCGGATGGACGAACAGGGCTGGGTCCTCGTCAGCTCGATGGCGGAGATGACCGGTGACGAGCCCCTGGCCGTCGGGTACACGGAGATCATGGTCTCGCGCCACGCCCCGGAGATCGCCGTCCAGGAGGACACCCTCGTCGACCGCGCGTACCGCGGCCGCGGCATCGGTCGGGCGCTGAAGATCGCGAACCTGCGCCAGCTCCACGACCTCCCGGAGGCCGCCGCGGTCCGCTGGCTGCAGACGTACACGGCCACGGACAATGAGGCGATGCTCGCGCTCAACGACGAGCTCGGTTTCGTCGTCGCCGACACGATGACCGCTCTCGAAAGCCCGGTTGTCGATTAGACTGAACCTGACCGCACCGGCTATCGAAGCGAAGCAGGCTACCGTGTCCTCCTCCAACGTCATCATCATGATCGTCGTCTTCATCATCGTCGTCATCGTCACGATCCTCATCGTGCGGTCGCGGGCGAAGAAGGCGCAGAGGGAGCGCGAGGCGCGGAACTCTGCCCCGAGCACCCCGCGCGACCCCTTCGCCGCCGACCAGAACACCGGCGGTGACCCCGCCCAGATCAAAGCCGGCGACCTCCTCGAGTTCGGCAACGAGAAGTACTTCGTGCGCGGCACCCTGCGGATCTCCGAGGGCGGCTACGACTGGGCCGAGCACTTCTTCCAGTCCGACGACTCCGCGACCCGCCTGTGGCTGACCGTCGAGCACGACCCCGACCTCCAGGTCTCGCGCTGGCGCGACCGTCCCGACCTCGACATCGAACCGACGTCGAAGTCGATCACGATCGACGGCACGGACTACAGCCTCGTCGAACACGGCACCGCCTCCTACCGTTCGGAGGGCACGACGGGTCTCAACGAGAAGGGCGGCCTCGACTACGTCGACTACGAATCCCCCGACGGGAAGCTGCTGGCGTTCGAGCGCTTCGACCACGGCCGCTGGGAGGTCAGCACCGGCGAACCCGTCCCCGTCGGCTCCTTCACGATCTACTCGAGCAGCTGATGAGCCCGACCGCCCCGCACGTCACCGTCGACGTTCCCTTCGCCGACACGAGCGCCGACGACCTCCGGTTCTCCCTCACCCGTCCGCGGATCGCGCCGCTGGCCAGTGAGATCGTCGACCTCGAGCCAGCGGGCGTCACCGGTGCGGGGCTGCGGCTCGAGCTCCACGTCATCGGCTCCTCGCATCAGGTCGTCCTCGCCACCGCGGACCGTGACCTCCTCATCGAAACCTTCGCGTGCCCGCCGGCCCAGGTGCCGGCTCAGGCGCCGACCACCGCGACGACCCCGCCGACGTGGGATGCCCCCGTGCGGACCCGTGGTGCGTGGGCCGGGCTGACCCGCCATGAGTTCCGGTGCACGCGCACCGCGCATCCGGCGGAGTTCCGCACCTCCGTCGCCGAGGTGCTCGACCGTGTCCGCGCCCACGACCGTCACGTCATCGCCCGGTTCCCCGGCGACCGCGATGCGCTCACCGCACTCGCGCTCACGACCGCCGACTCCAGACACCTCGCGTGGGAGACGTGGCACGTCTACCCGCAGCACTCGGAGATCGTCCGCACGACGACCGCGCTCACGGGCGCACCCGAGCCGGCGACTGCCTCGGCGGGAGGTGGACGGTGATGTCGAACAATCCGAACATCTCCACCGGCGGCGGCTCCTTCGACTTCGACGCCGAGCACAACCGCGGCAACCGGTTCGACAACGGGCCCGGCGGCAACGGGCCCGGCGGACGGTACGGCAACGGCCCCGGCGGCAACGGGCAGTTCGGCAACGGCCCTGGCGCCAGCGGCCCTGGCGGCGGGAACTCCGGTGGGGGCTCGGGGAGGAAGCCGCGCCGTTTCGGCTGCGGCGCCGTCATCGGACTCGTCGTCGTCCTCCTCCTCGTCGCGATGATGTTCCAGAGCTGCGGAAGCAGTTCGGGCGGCGGCAACTGCGGGGACTACGACCGCGTCGACAACCAGTACGTGGAGAACCCCGGCGAGGGCGACTACGTGAAGAACGGCGACAACTACGAGTACGTCGGATGCGACGCCTCCCGCTCCGGCGGCGGCGGATTCTTCTTCTTCCCGTTCTTCTTCGGCGGTGGAGGCTCGGGCGGAACTGGGTCGAACTACGGGGACGGCTCGAACTTCCGCGGCGGCGGACCGGGGTCGGGCAAATGAGCGGCCCGACGCCGAGGAGCAGCATGACGCCGGTCCGCCCCGGCAGCTGGAACTGCCCCGGCCGGTGGAACCGCCTCGGCCAGATGATCAGACAGCGACCGAACCAGCGACGACAGCACCAGGAAAGGCAGCCATGATCCTCGACATGCTCCTCTACGAGACCGGGGTCGTCCTCGCGTATGCCGCGAGCGGAATCCTCCTCATGTTCGTCGGCTACTTCGTCGTCGACCTCCTCACCCCGGGCAAGCTCCACGTCGTGCTCTGGGAGCAGAAGTCGCCGAACGCCGCCGTCCTCGTCGCCTCCGACCTCCTCGGTGTCGCGATCATCGTCATCGCCGCGATCCGCGCGAGCGCTGACGACCTCGGCGCCGGCATCGTGACGACGCTGCTCTTCGGCATCATCGGCATCATCCTCATGGCCGCGAGCTTCCTCCTCATCGACGCCCTCACCCCGGGCAAGCGCGGGGAGATCGTCAACGCGAGCACCCTCCACCCCGAGGTGTGGGTCAACGCCTCGGCGCACATCGGCATCGCCGGCATCATGGCCGCCGCACTCCTGTGACCTCGGGCTCGCCGACTGCCGAGCCCGGCACGGGCACTCCCCGCAGGACACAACCGCGTTGAGCACGACCGCACCGGCACCGCTGACACTCCCGCTGCAACCGGGGCCTGCCCGCTTCTTCGTCCTCCTCGCCGTCTTCATCTGCGCGAGCTGCGGGATGGTCTACGAGCTCGCGCTCGTCGCACTCGGGTCCTACCTGCTCGGCGACACGATCGTCCAGGCCTCGATCGTGCTCGCCGTCATGGTCTTCGCAATGGGCATCGGCTCGCTCGCGACGAAGCGCCTCACCCGCTTCGCCGCGGTCGCGTTCGCCCTCATCGAAGCCGCACTCGGCATCATCGGCGGCCTCTCCGTCATCCTCCTCTACCTCGCGTTCGCCTTCGCCGACGTCTACACGGTGGCGATGGTCGGGCTCGCGTTCCTCATCGGAGCGCTCATCGGCGCGGAGATCCCGCTGCTCATGGAACTCGTCCAGCGCATCCGGGCGCAGCGGGCCTCGAGCGCGGTCGCGGATCTCTTCGCCGCCGACTACGTCGGCGGCCTCGTTGGCGGACTTGCCTTCCCGTTCGTCCTCCTCCCCCTCTTCGGGCTGACGAAGGGGGCGCTCGCGGTGGGCATCACGAACACCGTCGTCGGCATCCTCATCGTCCTCTGGCTCTTCCGCGCCGAGGTGGCCCGCCGCACCCGGGTCCTGCTCGCCGGCCTCCTCGTCTTCATCGTCGGCGGCCTCACCGTCGTGTGGGTCTTCACCGACGACATCGAGGTGACGGCCCGGCAGCGCCTCTACCGCGACCCCATCGTCGTCTCCGAGCGCACCGACTACCAGGAGATCGTCGTCACCGAGTCCCTGCGCACCGGTGACACCCGCCTCTACCTCAACGGCGACCTGCAGTTCGCCTCGGTCGACGAGTACCGCTACCACGAGTCTCTCGTCCATCCGCTGATGAACGGGCCCCGCGGCAATGTCCTCGTCCTCGGCGGCGGCGACGGACTCGCCGTGCGGGAGATCCTCAAGTACCCCGACGTCGAGACCGTCACCCTCGTCGACCTCGATCCCCGCGTCGTCGAGCTCGCCCGCACCTCGCCCCACTTCACGGCCTCGAATAAGAACTCGCTCGACGATCCGCGGGTGACGACGGTCGCCGCCGATGCGTTCACGTGGCTGCGGGAGACCGAGCACCCGGCCTACGACGCCGTCATCGCCGATCTGCCCGACCCCGACGACGTCGCCACCTCGAAGCTCTACAGCGTCGAGTTCTACGGGCTCATCAAGCAGGTCATGGCTCCCGGAGCCCGCCTCGTCGTCCAGGCAGGGTCCCCGTACTTCGCCCCGGAGGCGTACTGGGGAATCGGGCAGGCCGTCACCGAGGCGGGACTGGCGACGACGCCGTACCACGTCGATGTGCCGAGCTTCGGCGACTGGGGCTACTTCCTCGCCGCGGCTCCCGGGGATGCCGGCAGCAGCGGCAGCCTGGCGGGGACCGACAGCGGCACCGGGCCGACCGTCGCCCTGCCGGCGGATGCGCCGCCGGGCCTGAGGTTCGCCACGCCAGAGGTGCTCAGCGCTTCGACGACGTTCCCTCCCGACCGCGACCGCTCCTCGGTGAAGAACGTCGAAGCCTCGACCCTCCTCCACCCGAAGGTCCTCGACCAGGAGCGTGGAGCGTGGGTCGGGTACTGAGTGCAAGGTCGGGTGCTGCGCGCGGGGTCGGGTGCTGTGCGCGGGGGGGGCTGAGACGTGGCCGGGTCCTGAGCACGTGGTCAGGTGCTGAGCACGAGAGAGGGCCCGCGCCCGGTCGTGGTGACCGGGCGCGGGCCCTCTGCTGCGGTCGCGGCTGCGACATCATCGCAGCTACGACATCATCGCAACGATCATGCTGATTGAGACGCCGAGGACAGCGCCGACGACGGCGATGCCGATGAAGACGAGTCCGAGGATGAAGCCCCACTTGCCGAACTCGTTGTCGCCGAAGCCCGCCTCCTTCGAGGCGCGGCGGGCCATGTACCCGGTGACGATGCCGATGGCCGGGCCGATGAAGTTGAAGCCGATGAACGTCGACAGGGTCGCGACGAGCGAGATGATGCCGAGCACCTTGCCCGGATCCTCTGCCGCCCGCTGGGCCGGGTAGAGCCGATCGGCGTAGGGCTGATCGGGATGCGCGTATGACCCCTGGGCGTATGACCCCTGGGCGTATGACTGGGGTGCGTCGGGCTGCTGCGGGTAGGCCGACTGCCGGTCGGGATCGGTCTCGTCAGGCCGGACTCCCAGCCGGCCGGCTCCGGTCGGGTCGAATCGATTGTCGGGTTGGGGTGCGACCGGTGTGCTCATCGCGGGTGCCTCTCTCGTGTGGTCCGAACTCCAGGCTGATGACTTCAGCCTAGGAACGACCCGCGACGACGGGAATGGACATACCCGCCGACCTCGGCGGGGGTTTTCCCCCGGTCGAATCCAGCGGGCGCATCCGACAAGCTCATCCAGCGGGTGCCCGGCCGGCGGATCCGGCAGGCGCCCGGCATCTACCTCTTCGGGCGGCACACCACCGGCACCGCACCCGCGGTTCGCCCCGCCTCGGCGAGCCTCAGCGCACGTCGACGAGGGCGTGGTCGGTGCGGCCGAGGAGCCAGAGGAGAATCTCGACGGGCTCGCCGGTCACCGTCGTCGTCTCTCCGCGGCCGGCGGCGTGGGTGCCGAAACCGGGACTGACGATGACGGTGCGGCCCTTCGCCTTCGCCGCGTACGGCAGGGGCGCGAACCGGGCCTGGGCCCACACCGTCGCGTTGTCCTTCCGGGAGAGGCGGCGGGGGAACCATTCGAGTTCGGCGCGACGGATGTCCTCATGGTGGACGAGGTACTCGGTCGTGTTCATCACCGAGCCGACGCCGGGCCAGGCTCCCGGGGTCCACTTCGGCGGGGCGGCGACGAGACCGAGCAGCTCCGAGTACGGCATCGACGCGTAGTCGCGCTCCTTGTCCTCGAGCCTGCCTTCGAACGCGGGCACCATGATTCCCATGGCGGCGACGGGTTCGCGTTCGCGGATGACGAGGTGGGTGGCGAGGTCTCTGGTCGTCCACCCCTCACAGAGGGTGGGCGCGTCCTCACCGGCGGCGCGGGCAGCGGCAACGAGGCGCAGTCGTTCTGCGCGAGCAAGACTGGTCATGGTGGCAGTCTGTCACTGACTCATTGGATTTCTCTGGACGCCCACTCTCTGACGAAGTCGGTGACCCGGGAGATCGAACGATAATCGGCAAGGTCGTCTCCCCTGGTGGGGCCGTCGGTGACGATGACGACCGGCTTGCCCTCCTTCGCCGCCGACCGCACGAAGCGCAGCCCCGAGAGCACCGCGAGCGACGATCCGAGGACAAGGAGACCCGCCGCCGAATCAGAGATCCGGTTCGCCTCCGCGACGCGATCGGGCGGGACCGCGTCGCCGAAGTAGACGACATCGGGTTTGAGCAGGCCGCCGCAGATCGGACAGTCGAGGACCCGGAAGTGCGCGGTCTCCTCGAGGTCGACGTCACCGTCGGGCGCGGTCTCGACGTCGATCGGGTCGATGCCGGTGAGCGCGATGAAATCGCGGTTGAGCGCGGTGAGCTCGTCCTGCACCCAGTCGCGGTCGAAGGTGTGGCCGGTCTTCAGACACACGACTCGGTCGAGGCTGCCGTGGAGGTCGATGACGGGACTCCGACTGCCGACCTCCCGCGCCGCAGTCTGGTGGAGACCGTCGACGTTCTGGGTGATGATGCCGGCGACCGGCAGGCGGGCGAGCGCGAGATGGCCGGGGTTGGGATCCGCCCACTCCATCCGCGGCCAGCCCACCCAGGACCGCGCCCAGTAGCGGGCGCGCTGCTCGGGTGAGGAGAGGAAGTTCTGGATCGTCATCGGCCGGCGGGGCGCGGCATCGGGGCCGCGGTAGTCGGGGATACCCGAATCCGTGCTCATTCCCGCCCCGGTGAGCACCGCCCAGTCGCCCGGGTCGTACCCGGTGGTGAGGACGTCGATGATCTCGGAATCGGTGTGGCTGGCCACCGGACGGGTGCGCCCGCGCAGCGGATCGACGATGACTGCCATGGTCTCCTCGGTCTCCTTGCTCATTCTCTCTCCCCAGTCCCCGCTGACTGCGTCTATCGTGGCCGTATGGTCAGCGTACTGCTCGTTCATCACTCACCGTCACCATCGACGCAGAGAATCGCCGAGGCGGCCGAGGCCGGACTGCGCCTGCCCGAGCTCGGCGACATCGCCGTCACCGTCAGACCCGCCCTCGAGGCCACCGTCGACGACGTGCTCGCCGCCGACGCCTATGTGCTCGGGACGACGGCGAACTTCGGCTACATCTCCGGGGCGCTCAAGCACTTCTTCGACACCACGTATGACGCGGTGCGCGAGCCCACGGCCGGTCGGCCCTTCTCCTACTGGATACACGGCGGCTATGACACGACCGGCGCGGAGACCGCGATGACGCAGATCACGACCGGGCTCGGCTGGGCGCTCGTCTTCGATCCGCTCGTCCTCACCGGCGCGGTCGACGAGGGGCATCTCGAGACCGCGACGGAGCTCGCCGCGACGGTGGCCGCCTCGGCGCTCTGAGATTGTTTCGAGAAACTACTTTCCAATATGGAAAGTAGTTGGTAGGGTGAAATCACTTCCACCGGAAGTCGACGGTCATCCCGTTGGATCAGGATCAGTGATCGCACCGAAGGAGTTGCCATGACCACGCCCACCCCGCAGCAAGCCACCGACCTCCTCGCCCAGATCGACTCGACGCAGAAGCAGGCCCGCAGCACCGATGCGTGGCCGCTCGTCCTCTTCCTCCTCGTCATCAGTGCCGCGGCCTCGATCGGGCTCGTCGGGATGGCGCTCATCGACGATTCGACGACCCAGCTCACCTTCCTCGGGGCGAGCGCCGCGTGGCTCGCCGCCGCGCTCGTCGTCTACCTCGTCGCGGCCCTGAGCTGGAGCCGCCGGTCGACGCTCCTGCTGGTGACGTGGCTGCCCGTCATCATCCTCGCCTTCATCGCCGGGGTGATCGCCGACAGCTTCACTGCGGGATCGTGGGTGACGGTCGCGGCCGCCGGAGTCGTCTGGGTCGCCGGCATCCTCGGGGCTCTCATCGGACTGCGCCGGTGAGGCGCGCAGAGACGAATGAGGAGACCACGATGACTCCCTCCACCGCCCCAGCCGACGGCACCGGAGCCGATTCGGAGTCCGCGACCGAGGAGACGATCCCCCACCTCGGCGAGACCCTCTCCCGGATCGATCCGGACCTCGGGAACCCGACCCGGCTCGGACTCGTCGCCAGCCTGAAGAACCGGGATCGCGCGGAGTTCAAGCTGCTGCGCGATTCGCTCGGGGTCTCGGACTCGGTGCTCTCCCGGCACATCACGGCACTGGAGAAGGCCGGCCTCGTCGAGGTCGCGAAGGGCTACGTCGGCAAACGGCCGCGGACCTGGGTCTCGATCACGCAGGACGGCGCGGCCCGCCTCGACGGTCACGTCGAAGCGCTGCGCGAACTCGCCGGCGGACGCTGAGCGCGCACCTGTCAGCGTCACTTCCCCTCAGTGCGGCGGCGGACGATCTCCGTGATCCAGATCGGGGCGAACGGCGAGGTGCAGTTCGGCGGTGTCGGATAGTCCTTGAGCACTTCGAGGCGCTCGCCGATCTCGAGCGCGCGGTCCCTGAGCTCGGGGTTCTCGATGCCGATCGACGCCAGCGTCTCGTTCATCGCCCACTGCAGGCGCTCGGGCGCCTCCTTCATCTCGGCGTCGATGACGTCGAGGAGGCCCGGCAGGTCGAGGCCCTCGGGATCCTTCGCCACCCGCTCCGAGGTCAGAGCCCATCCGGCCGACGCCAACACCGGATCGGAGTCGGCCATCCACGTCGTCCGCAGCGCCTCGGCGTGCTTCGACTTCTTGACGATGTAGTTGACGAGCCACCCGTGGACCTTCGGGACCCGCGACTCACGGAGCATCCCGTCGAGCTCGGCCTCGTCCCAGCTGCGCGGACGCATGATGAGGATCGCGACGAGGCGGGCGGCGGTGTCCCCGGTCGCCCACAGCTCGGCGGCGAGGTCGTCGTTCTTCTTCAGCTCCTTCGCGATGCCGCGCAGTTTGGTGAGGTTGACCCCGTGGTCGTCGCCGTGCCGCTCGTTGATCGCCCGCGCCTTGGGGTCCTCGAGCTCGGCGAGCTCCGCCCTCACCCCTGCCACCGTCGCCTCGACCATGTCGTCCCCTCACTGTCGTTCCCCTTGCCGCGCACACTCATTCTGCCCCACACCGCGATCGCTGTTCTTTCCCGCACCGCGGTGACCGCGCGTGTTCGTACTTCGTCGGCGATCCGTCAGTGCGCGTCGTCGCCGAGGTAGGGCCGGACTTCGAGCCATTCGTTGATCGGGGCACCCTGGAAGCCGGGGGCCGCGGAGAGTTCGGCGGCGAGCGCGAGCGCGCGGTCCCAGTCGGCGACGTCGATGATCATCCACCCAGCGACGAGGTCCTTCGACTCGGGGAACGGGGACCTGACCTCCGGGGTGAGGTCCGGCCCCGAAGCCCGGACGAAGGCGCCCTCCGGCGACAGCGCCGCCGAGTCGACGAATTCGCCGGATTCACACAGCCGATCGGCGAAATCGTTCATGTACTGGACGTGGGCATCGACCTCGGCGGGCGTCCACTCGTCCATGGGAACGAAGTCGATGTACTCCGGCGTCCCCCGGTAGTGCTTGAAGATCTGGTACCTGGCCATCGCTGGCGCCTCCTCCGGTCACGGGAGCGCCGGACCACCTCGGCGAGCCCGATCTGCGCCTTCCCACCTC
The DNA here is from genome assembly GCF_005502845.1 of Brevibacterium sp. 2SA. NCBI lineage: Bacteria > Bacillati > Actinomycetota > Actinomycetes > Micrococcales > Brevibacteriaceae > Brevibacterium > Brevibacterium sp. 2SA. The sequence continues at coordinate 24,494 of NZ_SCMW01000011.1, forward strand.
CCAGGGTAGGCCCGCGTCCCGGGAATGCGCTTCGGGCATGCGTCGTTGAGGACAGTGCAGGGCTCAGCCTGCGCCACGGTCCCGACCGCGAGCGATTCCCACCACTTGAGGAGTGCAGCATGACCAAGCGCGTCCAGTACGACAATCACGGCACGACCGACGAACTCTCGGTCGTCGACGTCGAGTCCCCCACGGTCGGCCCGGGACAGGTGAGCGTCCACGTCCGCTTCGCCGGCCTCAACCCCGTCGACCTCGCGATCCTCTCGGGCAGCTTCGGATCCGGCAGCGGCACGCGGGGCCTCGGCATGGACTTCTCCGGTGTCGTCGCCGAGGTGGGTGAGGGCGTCGAGGACTACTCCCCCGGCGACCTCGTCTTCGGCGGCGTCCCCAACCAGTCGGAGGCCGACTACGTCCTCGTCAAGGATCCCGGCAAGCATCTCAATAAGATCCCCAAGGGTCTGGGCACCGATGTCGCCGGCGGCCTCAACGTCGCCGGGAACACCGCGGTCGCCGGCATCCGCGCGATCGCCCCGCAGGCCGGCGAGACGATCGTCGTCTCCGGCGCCTCGGGCGGGGTCGGCATCATCGCCGCCCAGCTCGCCCTCGGCCTCGGCGCCCGTGTCATCGGCACGACGAGTCCCGGCAACGTCGAGCTGCTCGACGGACTCGGCATCGACGCCGTCGAGTACGGTCCCGGGCTCGAGGAGCGCCTGCGGGAAGCCGCCCCGAACGGCATCCAGGCCGCGTATTCGACGCGCGGCGAGGATGAGATCGAGATGCTGCTCGGCCTCGGCGTTCCCGCCGCGCGGATCAACTCGATCGCCGCCGGCCCGCAGGTCGCCGACAAGTTCGGCGTCCACACCGACGGCCAGGCGAAGGCCCGCCGCGAGGATCTGCCCTGGCTGGCGATGGCGATCGCCTACGGCCACGTCGTCGTGCCCATCGGCGGGGTCTTCGGCCTCGACGACGTCCGCGCCGCCTACGGGTTCCTCACCGACGGCCACCCCGTCGGCAAGGTGCTGCTGCGGATGGAGCCCAAGCCCTTCACCGCAGAGCAGACGGACTACCTCACGCAGTGACGTCCGACGCCGGGGCGCGGTCCGCGGGCACACGCGCGGACCGGACCCCGAGTCGTCTGCGCCCATAGCCGATGAGCGCGACCGCGATCGCGACGGGCCAGACGAAGAACGGGATGTAGCAGGCCAGCAGAACGGCCCGCTCCCCCGCGCTCATCCCCTCATCGGGCGTCCACCCGGGGACGATCCCGGTCCAGGCGAGGACGAACTTCACGAGCACCGACCCGATGAGCCCGAGCAGGACCACGGTGCCGATGCCGCCGACGATGAGCGGCACCAGCGGTGGGATCGTCCTCCCGCCGAGGCGGGGCACCCACCGCGGGACGACCTCGCCCCACGGCCGGATGAGTCCGAAGCCGGCCACGGCGACGAGCAGCGTGAGCACCTCGAGGCCGAGGACGTAGACGACGGCGCCGGCGGAGAACCGCACCTCATCTGCGAGGCCGAACCCCACATCGACGCCGGCGAGCAGCGCGATGCGCCAGGCCACGCTCGGCAGCGGGAGCACGAGCGCGCCCCAGCCGGCGATGCGTGCCCAGCGCGGTATGCCGCGGTTCTGTGGCTCCCAGGTCCGTGGCTCTCGGTTCCGTGGCTCCCAGGCCCGTGGCTCGCGGGCCTGTGGCTCGCGGTTCGCCAGTTTTAAATTCCTCGTTCTAAAACCCATGCTCTAAAACTAGCTATGATCGGATGCCATGGCAAGACCCGCGCGCTTCTCCGATGACGACATCCTCGACGGAGCCGCCCATGCGCTCTCCGTCCACGGCCCCCGGGCGACGATCGCCGACGTCGCCCGGAGCATCGGCGGCCCCACAGGCTCGATCTATCACCGCTTCCCCTCGCGTGACGATGTCTTCGCCCGCCTTTGGCTGCGGTCGATCGGCCGCTTCCACGTCGGCCTCCTCGCCGCGTACGACCTCGAGGATCCGCACGAGGCCGTGCGGGCCGCGGCACGGCACATCCCGGCCTTCTGCCGTGCCCACCCCGAAGAGGCGCGCTCGATGCTGCTCTTCCGTCAGTCGGCACTCGCCGCCGACGGTCCGCTCGGCGTCCGCGACGACGCCGCGCACATCAACGACGACATCGACGTGGCAATGGACGGCCTCCTCACCCGGCGCTTCGCCGACCCGACACCCCACCGGCGCGAACTCCTCTCGACGGGAACGCGCCTGGCCCCCTACGGCATCGTCCGCCCCTTCATCGGCACAGCGATCCCCGACTGGGTCGACGACGCCGTCGCCGCCTCCGCTGAGGCGATCGTCCGCCTCGGCGATCCCACACCCTGACCGGGCCGCCGCGGATCGCGCGCTCTGCCCGACCGCGCAGATCACGCACCCTGGCCCAGCTGCCGCCGTTCGGAATGTTCTCTCAGGGTCAGGCGGTTGAATGGGGACAACCCGAGTTGCGTCAAAGAGCAGCGATCGGGTCGACCGGCACCGAGCCGGCCCGTGTCCGACAGCAATGCATGAGAGAAGGAGAGCCACCATGGCCGTGTCCGACAAGAAGATCGCATTTCTGCTCACCAACGGCGTGGAGCAGGTCGAGCTGACGAGTCCGCGGACGGCACTCGATGAGGCGGGTGCGACGACCGTGATCATCTCGCCCGCGGAGAACACCCTGCAGGCGATGGAGAACGATTGGGACCACGGCGACACGTTCACCGTCGACGTGCCCGTCGCCGAGGCGAACGCCGATGACTACGACGCGCTCGTCCTGCCCGGCGGCACGATCAACGCCGACACCCTGCGCACCGATGACGACGCCGTCGCCCTCGTCAAGGCGTTCTTCGCCGCCGACAAGCCGGTGGCCGCGATCTGCCACGCCCCGTGGATCCTCGCGCAGGCCGGCCTCGCGAAGGACCGGAAGCTCACGTCGTTCGAGTCGACGAAGGTCGATCTGGAGAATGCGGGAGCCGACTGGAGCGACTCCGAGGTCATCGTCGACGGCAACCTCATCACCTCCCGCAACCCCGGCGATCTCGACGCGTTCAACGCCGCGATCGCCGATGCCCTCAAGTGAGTCGGCTGGCGGATTGAGTTGAGGATTGGGCTGAGGCGTCTGCCTCGGCGCGCGAACTCCCCGGGACCGCGGTTCCGGGGAGTTCGTCTGCGTTTCACCTCGGTGTGTCCGTGGCCGCGCCACCTGCGCATATGATCATCACATGCGTGCTTCCTCCACCGGGCGTATGCCGTCCGGCGTCCTCTCCTGTCTGCTCACTGTTCTCCTCGTCGCCGTCTCCGGTGCGCTCACCATTGGGGTGCCCGAACCGGCCGCGGCGGCCTACCCCACCGGCGGCGGCATCGGTGCGATGCACCGCTCGCTCGGCGGGGACACCGGACGGCTGGGCCCGGCGGTCGGTCCCGAGCGCTGCACGCTCAGGGACGGCGGGTGCTACCAGACCTTCAGGGCGGGCACGATCCATTGGACGAAGGCGACCGGGGCCCACGCGACGTGGGGCGCGATCCGCACGGCGTGGCAGCAGTCGGGCTGGGAGAACGGACCACTCGGCTACCCGACGAGCAACGAGTACCGGGCGGGATCCGTGACCCGGCAGGACTTCGAGAACGGGCGCATCACGTGGACGAGCGCCGCCGGGGCGAAGATCGAACTGACCACGGCGCCGTCGTCGTTCACCCTCAAGGGTGCCGGCTTCGGCCACGGGGTCGGGATGAGCCAGTACGGGGCCCGCGGGATGGCCGCCGCCGGCAAGAGCGCGACGCAGATCCTCGAGCACTACTACAACCCGGCGACGGTCACGCAGACCTCGGCGAACGCGAACTCCGACATCACCGTCCAGCTGCTCGCCGGGGAGAAGTCGGTGACGCTGACCCCGTCCGCGGGCCGTCTGCGGGTCAAGGTCGGGCGCACGACGGTCGAGTCGGGGTCGGCGATCACCGTTGAGCGGACGTCGTCGGGCACGGTCAGGGCGAAGGTCGGGGGTCAGTCCTACGAGGGTTCGTGGCTGACCGTCGAGTGGCAGAACACGCGGTACTGGTCGGGGTCGCAGGCGACGACGGTCGCGGTCAGCCGCGCCCAGTCGGGGTCGACGGGGACCTATCGGCACGGGAAGATCGAGGTCCGGCAGCTGAAGGGCGCGCTCAACGTCCTCGGCGTCATGCGGACGAACTCCGAGTACCTGCCGGGCATCGCCGAGGTCCCCGCGTCATGGCAGTCCCCCGCGCTCGAGGCGCAGGCGATCGCCGCCCGGACGTATGCCTACCGCAATCTGGGGCCGCTCAAGGCCGAGTGCGCGTGCAATGTCTACGACGAAGTCACCTCGCAGCACTTCAAGGGCTGGGCGCACGAGAACGCCCGTGACAGCGGACCGTGGCGCAGGGCCGTCCAGGCCACGCAGTCGGGGTCGGGGGCGAACGTGAGGAACGCGAAGGTCGTCATGTACAAGGGCGCGCTCATCGATGCCGTGTACTCCTCGTCCTCGGCGGGGACGACGAACTCCGCCGCCGAGGTGTGGGGCAGCGATGTCCCCTACCTGCAGTCCCGTGACGATGCGGCGTCGAAGGCGAAAGCCGCCGGCAACCCGAATGCCTCATGGACCGTGACGCCCTCGCAGGCGGCGATGGCGAAGGCCTTCGGGCTGCCCGACGTTGCGACGGTGTCGCTGACCCGGACGAAGGCGGGGCTTGTCACCTCCGCAAAGGCGACCTCGACGAAGGGAGCGACAGCGACCCGCACCGGCGCCGAGCTGCGCAGCGCGCTCAAGCTCAAGTCAGCGTCGTTCACCATGGGGTGAGCAGAGGGCTGCAGCAATCCCGGTGCCTGGCGGCCCGCAGAGTCCGCTCCGGAGCGCTCACGCTCCCGAGCGAACGCTAATGTGCACGCCTCCCTGCGGGCCAAAAGTTGAAACGCAGGCGACCAGTCGTGGGGCAATCTCACTTCTGCCCGACATCTGCCCCGTGTCGCGCAATCGCCCCACCACTCGCAGCGTGTCGCCGCACCGACATCGCGTGCCGCTGCAACGATGCCCCGTGTCGCGCATCCGCCCCGGCACGCAGAAGCCCCTCACCCGAAACTTCCCAGGTGAGGGGCTTGCGCTTGCTGGCGGAGGATAGGGGATTCGAACCCCTGAGGGCGTTAACCCAACCCGCGTTCCAGGCGAGCGCCATAGGCCACTAGGCGAATCCTCCGCGGATCAGCTTATCGGAGTCGTGACCGCAATGCGAAATCGCCGAGGCCCAGTGTGAACCATCACACGACCCGCAGGTGAACAGGCCAGTCAGTCGGCGACGACCCGCAGGTGAACGGGCCCGTCAGTCCGCGACGGCACGCAGGTGACGGCCGCGCACATCACCGTGCGCACCACCGCGAACAGGCTCATCAGCCGCGGCAGCGCGTGCCCGCTCGTGTTCGGCGACGACCTCGGCGCGCTTCTTCTCGATGCTGCCGTCCCGGATCCACCCGTGCAGCGTCTCCAGCCGCGCCCGGGTCACGGAGTCGACCGGCAGGTACACCGACAGCGTCAGCCGCTGGTTCTCCTGCGCGATGAGCGTGGCCATCGTGAGGTTGAGCGTGCCGACGTAGGGATTCTCGACGACCTTCGTCCGACCCAGCCGCCGCCCGACATTGCCGGAATCCCACAGCGCCCGGAAGTCGGGGTACCGGCTCAGCCGCTCGAGCAGCGGACCCCACTCGGGGTCCTCGAGCGACTCGGCGTAGGCCGCCCGCATCTTCGCCACGAGCAGTCGCTTGTGCTCGTCGAGCGGCTGGAAGATCGAGGCCCACTCGGGGTTCTCGTACGCTTGGATGACGCAGTTGCGGTCGGCGGGGGCCACCTCGGCGAGATCGGTCGTGAGATACCGTTCGACCTCGTTGTACGCCCGGATCGTGTACGTCGGATCGGTGACCATCGCCGGCAGCGGAAGCACCTCGTCGAGCATCATCCGCAGCTGTTCGCCGACCTCCGAGTCGCCGGGATTCGTCGCCCGATCCGGGTATCCGCCGAGGAGGAAGAGATGCGCGCGCTCCTCCCTGTCGAGCAGCAGCGCCTCGGCGATCGCTTCGAGCACCGACTCGGAGGGGTGGACCTCCCGCCCCTGCTCGAGCCACGTGTACCAACTCGTGCCGATGTTCGCGAGCACCGCGACCTCTTCGCGCCGCAGACCCGGCACCCGCCGCCTCGTCCCCTTCGCCAGCCCCACATCGCAGGGCCGCACCCGATCGCGCCGCGACCGCAGGAACCGCCCCAGCTCACTTGTCCTCTCCTGTGCCATGCCCTCATTCTCCGCCCACTCCCCCGCCCGCATCCAGGTGGCGCGACCACCACCATGACCACGCCCTCCCACCCTGGTCACCACGACCGAACAATGGGAGCATGAGAATCTCTCCCGGTGCCGCCACGGCAGAATCGAGTGCTCCCGTCCACAACGACAACCCCGCCGAGGCGACCGCCCCGACCGCATCAACGGCGCAGCCGCCGTCGCGCCCCCACCCGACCGCGACCTCCGAGACCGAGGCGACTCTGTGGCCGCTGCACGTCGGCGCGTTCCTCGCGACCTACATGTTCTCCGTCTCGAACATCGCGATCCCCGCCGTCAAGACCGACCTCGGCGCCGGGGACTCCGCCTCCGCTCTCGTCGTCGGCCTGTTCTCCGCGTCGTTCGCCGCCGGGCTCATCCTCAGCGGCCGCATCGGCGACCGCTTCGGCCGGCGTCGCCTCTTCACGATCGGCACCGCCGCCCTCGTCATCGTCTCCCTCGCTGTGGGGCTCGCGCCGGGGACGGCCGCGCTGCTCGTCGCCCGCACCGGGCAGGGCCTGGCCGCGGCCCTGATGATGCCGCAGATCCTCGCAAGCATCCAGCACGCCCTGGCCGGTGCGGCCCGGCTGCGGGCGATCAGCCTCTTCGGGGCGTTCTCCGGGGTCGGCACCGTCAGTGGTCAGGTCATCGGCGGCGGCCTCATCTCCCTCTTCGGCGCGGCGTGGGGCTGGCGCGCGGCATTCCTCAGCTGCGCCGTCGTCGCCCTCGCCGCGTTCCTCGGCTCGCTGAGGCTCACCGAGTCCCGGACACCTCATCCGGTGCCGCTCGACGTCCTCGGCGCCGGACTGCTCGGCATCGGCATGCTCTGCCTCGTCATCGGCCTCGCCCTCGGTCCGGTGACCGGGTGGCTGCCGCTGCCCGCGATCCTCCTCGTCACGGCCGTCCTCGCCCTCGTCGCCTTCGTCGCCTGGCAGGCCCGCGCCGAGGCGACCGACCGCCATCCGCTCATCCCCCCGCAGGTCGTGCGCATGCCTGCGGCATGGGTCGGCATGATCATGTCGTTCGTCTTCTTCGGCGGGTTCGGCACCTTCTTGTACAACTTCGCGCAGACGAGCCAGACCGGTCACCACGACCCCGCCTACATCTCCGGGCTCACCCTGGGCCTCTTCGCCGCGGCCTTCCTCCTCACCTCGCTCGCCGTCCCCCGCGTCGTCCGGCGGCTCACCGGCCCGGGCACGATGCTGCTCGGCACGCTGCTCCAGGTCATCGGCCTGCTCGGGGTGGCCTGGGTGGCCGCGACTGCCGGCGAGGCATTCAATCTGTGGATCCAGCTCCCCTCGCTCTTCCTCGGCGTCGGTCAGGCGCTGCAGTTCGGTCCGCTCGTCGGCACGGTCGTCAGCGCCGTGCCCGACCGGGTGGCGGGCCTGAGCGGCGGGCTCATCGCGACGATGCAGCAGGCGGGCATCGCCGTGGGAGTCGCCCTCCTCGGTGCGCTCTTCCATGCGGTGGCTGCCGGCTTCGGCTTCGACACGGCCTTCGCGGTCGCGAGCCTCGCCCAGGTCGGGATGAGCGTGATCTTCGGCTTCGGCGCCCTCGTCCTGCTCCGCGAGGCGCGGCGCTCGCTCGCGGTCTGAGCGTTGCGGCCGGACTGCTGGAGGCCGGACTGCAGGAGGCCCGGCAACTCGGGCTGGACACAGAAGACGCCGCGAGCCCGGACCGATCGTCTCGGTCCGGGCTCGCTGAGCTCATCCGGCGCATGCCTCCAGTCACCGGGCGCATGGCTCCAGTCACCGGGCGCCTGGCTCCCGCCGCCCGCTACGCCCTGATCGCGTCGATGATGCGCACTCGCATCGCCACGAGCGCGGGGACGAGTCCGGCGAGCGCCCCGATCCCGATCGACACGAGCATGCCGACGACGACGGCGGAGAACGGCACCTGCGGGGTGACCACGCCGTCGAAGAGCAGCTGCCCGATGATCGGGGCCTTGAGCACGAGGACGGCGATGAGCACGCCGATCGCCCCAGCCACCGTCGTCGCGACGACGCTCTCCATCATCACGGAGAAGAAGATCCGCCGGCTCGTCGCGCCGAAGGACCGGCGGATGCCGATCTCCCTGATCCGCTGCTGGATCGTCACCATCGAGATGTTGATGAGCCCGAGCATGCCCATGAAGAGGATGAGGATGCTGATGGCGAGCAGGACGTTCTGCACAGGGCCGAGGGCACCGGCGGCATCCTCGGCGAAATCGCTGCGATAGCTGTCGATGGTGTACCCGGGAAGCTGCCGCTTGAGGTCGGAGGTGACCTGCTTGCTCAGTTGCTGCGCGACGTCCGGGGGCAGCCACATCTCGAACTCGGTGGGACGGGAGACCGACGGTCCGAACTTGTCGGCCTGCGCGCTGAGGGCGTAGAAGGTGCCGATCTCCGCATAGCTCGGGCTGGCGACCGACCCGATGACGGTGGCCACTCCGGCCTGATGCCCGGGCAGGTCGACGGTCGCGGGAAGCGCACCGGCGTCGAGCCCGTACTGGTCGAGGAACTCCTGATCGGCGACGATCGCCGGGGCCATGTTCTCGGCGTCGGCGGCGGTGAACCATCTGCCGTGCTCGACCTGCACCCTGTGCATGACCTCGTAGTCGGCATCGACGATGGTCAGCGTCGCGTCGATGCTGCCCGTCGGGCTCTGCAGCCGCAGATCCGACTGCCCGGTGGCCGACACGTAGTCGATGCCGAACCGGCTCTGGGTCTTTTCGATCGCCTCGGAGATCTTCTCCGCGTCGGCCGCGCTCGTCTCGCCGCTGGGACTGATCACCGAGAACATGTACGTCGAATCACGTCCGCCCGAGCGCTCGAAGTCGTCGACGAGCCCCTTCTGCATCATGTTGCCGAAGCCGACGACGAGGGTGAGGCCGCAGACGGCCACCCCGATGCCGATGAGCGACATGAGGACGCGGACCTTGTGGACGCGCAGCTCCTGCCAGGCCTCGACGATCGAGGCGAGGAATGCTGAGATCATCGGGCACCTCCTGTCGCGGACGCACCGGAGAGCGTCTGCGCCGTCGCCCCGTCGAGGATCGCCTGGAGTTCGCCCCGGTGGAGGGCGAAGCGGCGGGAGGCCATGTTCGCGATGCTGAGGTCGTGGGTGATCGTGATGAGCGCGGCTCCCGACTCGCGGGTGATGCCGTCGAGGAGGCCCATGACGGTCTTGCCGGTCTCGACGTCGAGGGCGCCGGTCGGCTCATCGGCGAGGACGAGCTTGGGCTGACGCACCAGGGCGCGCGCGATCGCAACCCTCTGCTGCTCACCGCCGGAGAGCCGGTTCGGCTTCGACTCGATCCGGTCGCCGAGTCCGAGCCGCTCGAGCATCTCGGCAGCGATCCTCCGCCGGTTCCGGAATTCGCTGCCGGTGCCGTACATGAGCGGCGCCTCGACGTTCTCGACGGCGGTGCGGCCGGGCAGGAGGTTGAACTGCTGGAAGACGAAGCCGATGTCCCGGCCTCGCATCTTCGCCGCCCGGTTGCGGGGAATCGACTGCACCGGCTCCCCGTTGAAGTCCATCTCCCCTGCCGTCGGCAGGTCGAGGAGGCCGAGGATGTTGAGCAGCGTCGATTTGCCGGTGCCCGAGCGTCCGACGATGCCGATGTGCTCACCCGGCCGGACGTCGAGGTTGATGTCGGAGAGGATCGTCAGCAGCTTGCCCTCACCGATGGGCACGGTGCGGGCGACGTGGCGCAGGGAGAGCAGGGGCGCCGAGGCGGCCGTGGCCTCCTCTGGTCCTGGTGCGGTTCCGGGCGGGGCTGGGATGTCTGGCGTCGTCCCCATCAGAAGGCGAACTCTTCGCCGCCGGACATGTCGTCCTCGTCCTCGGGTTCGGTGCCGGGAACGAATTCCTCGATCTCCTCACCCTCCTCGAGTCCGGACTTGACCTCGACCATCGCGCCGTCGTTGAGGCCGAGCTCGACCTGGCGCTCCTCCTGGCCGCCGTCCTCGGTGACGACCCAGACCGTGCCGGAGTCGGTGACTCCGCGCACCGCGGTGACGGGGACGACGAGGACGTCGTCGGCGCTGCCCGCCTCGACGGTCATCGTCAGGGCGAGTCCGTTGTAGACCGTCTGCTTGTCCGGGATGCCGCAGATGAGCTTCGGTCCGTCTCCCGAACCGGCGGCTCCGGTCCCGCCGTCCTCGGGCATGGTGCCGTCCTCGGCACCGGCGTCCTCAGGCTTGGGCGCGCTCTTGACCGAGGCTCCCTGATCGAGGCGCAGTGCCGTGCAGTCGAAGGGCTCGGGGCCGTCGGTGATCGCGATCGACGCGGTCTCCGGGAGCTTCGGCACCCGGTAGAGGTCGACGGCGGGGATGTCGGCCTGGGCGGTGAAGGAGTCCTTGAGCAGCTGCGTGACCTCGGTCTCCGAAGTCACGGTGTCGTTCTTCTCCACCGCGAAATCGCCGACGGTGCCGTCGTCGGGAGCGACGACCGTGTGATAGCTCGGCTTCGGTGCCGGGGCTGCGGGAGCCTCCTGCCCGTCACCGGCGTCGGCACCGTCACCGGCGCCCGCCTCGGCGGGCTGGCCTTCGCTTCTCACCTGGAACAGCTGGGCGCCCTTGAGCACCTCGTCGCCGGGCTGGACGAAGAAATGATTGACGGTGCCCTCGCGTCCGGCCTTGACGGCGGTCGGCTTGTCGACGGCGATGGAGCCCTTGAGCTCGAGGGTGTTGGCGATCGATCCGCGTTCGGCGAAGACCGAGGAGCCGACCGGCTCACCTGTCGCTGAGGCGGCGTCAAAGCCGTCCTCGGGCGCAGGCTTGAACGCGATCCAGGCGAGGATCGCGGCGATGACGACGAGGACGAAGAGGAAGGCGCTGGGCAGGATGACGCGGCGGAAGATCTGCATGGTTCCTTAAACGGAGGGGATCGAGGATGGGGATCGACGGGAGGGACACTCCACCCTAAGCAGAGGTCACACCATCTGCAGTCGCGGCGGGGTCACGAGGTGATAACACTGTGGTCTCGGCCGGTGACGTCGCCCACATGTGGGGCGGCGGAAAAGTTTCCCGAAGTTTTCTCCGCCACCCTGTCGATCCGCCCTAGGCTTGTTCGACGTAGTGCATGAGAGGGTCTCGACCGGGACTCTCCGAGGTTCATCTGACTGCAAGGAGTCATCATGAAGTACATGCTCATCATGCGGGCCGTCGACCAGGCCGCCGTCGACGCCTTCGAACAGGCCGACTTCGACGAGGTCATCGCCGCCATGGGACGGTACAACGAATCGATGATCGAGGCCGGTGTCCTCGCCGACGGCGCCGGACTCACCGATGCCTCGGAGGGCGCGGTCGTCGACTTCAGCGAGGACGATCCCGTCGTCACCGACGGACCCTACGGGGAGCTGCGGGAGCTCTTCAACGGGTTCTGGATGGTCGAGGTCTCCTCGCAGGAGGAGGCCGTCGAATGGGCCAAGCGCGCACCGTTGGGCGCCGGCTCCCAGATCGAGGTCCGCCGCGTCACCGGTCCCGACGACTTCCCCCAGGACAACGAATGGGTGCAGAAGGAACAGGAGTGGATCGCCGAGGGCCGGCTCGCCGGGAACTGATGTCCCCACCGGAGTCCACGGCGCCGACTGCCGGCGGTGCCGACCGCGACCACCGGAGAACCGCCGAGGCGGTGGCTCGGGTGGTCGCGGCGACGTGGCGGATCGAGGCGGCGAAGATCATCGCGTCCCTGACCCGCCATGTCGGCGACTTCGGGTTCGCCGAGGATCTCGCACAGGAGGCCGTGGCCGAGGCGCTGAGCGCGTGGCCGGATGCGGGGATCCCCGCGAACCCCGCCGGCTGGCTGATGACCGTGGCCAAACGGCGGGCGATCGACACGTGGCGGCGGCAGGAGCGCTTCGCCGAGCGGATCACCGCCCTCGGAGAGGATCTCGAGGACGAGCAGGAGACGGCGACCACCGCCCTGCCGTGGGATCCCGACGCCATCGACGACGACGTCCTGCGCCTCATCTTCATCTCGTGCCATCCCGTGCTCTCCCGTGAGGCGCAGCTCGCGCTCACCCTCCGGGTCGTCGGCGGCCTGACGAGCGAGGAGATCGCCCGGGCGTTCCTCCTGCCCGTTCCGACGGTCCAGCAGCGCATCGTCCGCGCGAAGAAGGCGCTGGCCGCCGCCGAGGTCCCCTTCGAACTGCCGCCGGCGAATGCCTGGCCGAGCCGGATCACCGCGGTGCTCGCCGTCCTCTATCTGATGTTCTCCGAAGGCCACGTGGCGACCGCGGGACCGGACTGGATGAAGCCGGCGCTGTCGCTCGATGCCCTGCGACTGACCCGCATCACCGCGGGCCTCCTGCCGCGGGAGGCCGAGGTCCACGGACTCGTCGCCCTCATGGCGCTGACGGCCGCGCGCTTCCCCGCCCGGATCGGGCCCGACCGCGAACCCGTCCTCCTGGCCGACCAGGACCGCACGCGCTGGGATCGGTCGCTCATCCGCCTCGGCGAGGCCTCGCTGACGACGGCCCTGACGCTGCGCGAGACCCGCGGGACGTACACGCTGCAGGCGGAGATCGCCGCCGTCCACGCGCGGTCGCCGACGCTCGCGGACACGGACTGGGAGCGCATCGTCGCCCTCTACGGCGACCTCGAACTGGCCGCCCCTTCGGCGATCACGACGCTCAACCGGGCGATCGCCCTCGCTGAGGCCCACGGCCCCGAGGCGGGGCTCGAGTACATCGACGACAGGGGCGTGACATCGGCCCTCCCGCGGTTCCACCATGTGCCGAGCGTGCGCGGTGAGCTCCTCGCCCGGGCCGGACGCAGCGCCGAGGCGGTGGCCGAGTTCGAGCGGGCCGCCGCGCTGACGACGAACGACCGGGAGCGGGAGGTGCTGCTGGCGAAGGCGCGCCGGTGGCAGTGATCGACCTCGCACGCGCTCATTTTGTCCGCAGCCCGCGCTCTCGCCTAGACTGGTCGGTGGCTCCCCGTGCGGCGTCATCTTGTGAACTCCCCCAGGGCCGGAAGGCAGCAAGGGTAAGCGAGCTCTGGCGGGTGCACGGGGAGTCCTTCGATTCCCCTCCACATCACGATTCCACAACTCCCTGACACACCGATTCCCCAGGTGAGAGGCGATAAGCGGAATTCCGCGCGGGCTTTGTCACGCATTCTCAATACTTTCGTGATTTCGCATCAATAGCATTGATCGCACTCCCCTTTCTCCTGTCGAACGAGGTTCCCTGTTTTGTCACGCACGAAGATCTCCGGGGCGATCGCCACCGTCTCCGCTCTGGCCCTCCTCGCCGCCTGCACCCCATCGAGTTCCGACCCCTCGGACACCCGCGACGACGCGACGTCCGCTGAGGTCTCCCCCGCACCGGAGTTCCGCATCGGCACCGTCGCCGATGATGCCGGAGAGGCGGATGACTCCGCCGAGGCGTCCGCCTCCCCGACCGCGACCGACGGTCCCGTCGGCGAGACCGCGCCGACGGGTGGCGACATCGACGTCGACGCCGGCAAGCGCCTCGTCCTCAGCGTCGACGGTGCGGTGCTCAAGGACGTCAGCCTCGTCGATCCCGACCACCCGAAGATCGCCGTCGACCCCGGCACGTTCGTCGACGCCGCCGGCGCGGAACTCGAGACCGATGACCAGCCGACCGCCGGCGGGCTCACCTCGACCGAGGAGGACACGGACGCGCCGTCCCCGGCGGCCACCTCGGCGCCGGAATCGTCGGAGAGCCCCACCGCTGACTCCGGAGGCGACGCCGAGAACACCGTGACGGCCCCGGACAGCGCGGCGGGGTGGACCTCGGACTTCGATCTCGTCGCCGACAGCACGTACGAGGTGAGCGCGACGGCGACGACGCCCGACGGCAAGGACCACGACTTCGAGGCCACGGCCACGGTCGCCGCGTCCGACGCTGAGCCGATGACGATGCGCACCGTGCTCTCCGACGACCAGACCGTCGGGGTCGCGGCGCCCATCATCCTCACCTTCGGGTCGACGGTCGCGAAGGAGTACCGGGACGATGTCGAGCATCGACTCTCCGTCGACGTCACCGACGAGGACGGGAAGAAGCGCGAGGTCGAAGGGTCGTGGGCGTGGCTGCCGAACGATCCGGAGTCGCGTCTCCACTTCCGTCCGAAGGAGTACTGGCCCGCGTATTCGAAGGTCTCCGTCGACGCGCCGGTGAAGAACGTGCCGATGGCCGACGGCCGCGTCGGTGCCAACGATCTCACCCTCGATGTCGAGATCGGCCGTGAGCAGGTCACCGAGGCGAGCGCGAAGACCCACCGCATGACGGTCACCCGCGACGGCAAGGAGGTCATGGACTTCCCGACGTCGCTCGGCTCGGCGAAGGCGCCGTCGTACAACGGCACGCATGTCGTCATGTCGAAGCACGCGAACTACACGATGACCTCGGCGCGCTGGGGCTACACGACCCCGGTGCAGTGGGCCGTGCGGATCCACAACAACGGCGAGTTCGTCCATGCCGCCCCGTGGTCGGCCGGCGTCCAGGGCTCGCAGAACGTCTCCCACGGGTGCATCAATCTCACGACGCAGCGGGCGAAGGAGTACTACGACTCGGCGATCTACGGGGATCCCGTCATCATCAAGGACTCCTCGGTCGATCTGTCGACCGAGGACAGTGACATCTCGGACTGGGTGTACTCCTGGGACGAATGGAAGAAGCTGAGCGCGCTGAACTGATGTCCGACGACAGCACCGCAGACCGCGCGTTCCGACTCGAGTTCAGCACCCGTTTCGGCACGATGTGGGCGATGTCGGGAGCCTCGGTCCTCGAGGGCCGGATCGCCGGCTACCTTCTCCTCGACTCCTCCGGCGGCGTGACTGCGGCCGAGCTGACCGAGGCCCTCGGCATCAGTGCGGGCACCGTGTCGACGGCGACCCGCCGCCTCGTCGACTCCGGCTTCGTCCGCAGGGCGCGCCGTCCGGGGACCCGGGCGGACCGGTTCATCATGGACGAGGATGTGTGGGCGGGCTTCCTCGAGCGTGAGTACACCTACCTGCGCGCCCAGCGCAGCCTTGCCGCCTCGGCGCTCGAGCGCGTCACCCCGGGCACGGACGCCCATGCCCGGGTGACGAACATGCACGACTACATGTCATGGCTCATCGACGACGTCGATCTCGCCGCGGCGTGGGAGACGCACAAAGCCGCGCTCACGCAAGCGCGATCCCCTCGAGCTCGACGAGCTGGCCGGGCACCGCAAGCCGACTGACCTCGAGCATCGTCGTCGTGGGCGCGACGCCTGCCGCGGCGAGGCGCCCGGCGAGCTCTCCGTAGTGCGGGAAGAGTCCGTCGATGTCGGTCGTGTGGACATTGAGCTGCACAAGATCGCGCAGCCCCATGCCCGCCGCGGCCAGGACGGCTTCGACATTGTCGAGGCTGAGGCGCAGCTGTGCGGCGATGTCGCCTTCGTGCTGGGGTCTGCCCTCAGCGTCCATGGCCGTCTGGCCGGAGATGAAGAGGGTGCGGGCGGGTCCGGTGACGAGTTCGCCCTGGTTGAAGCCGAGCTCGGTCGACCAGGTGACGGGATTGACTGCCGTGCGGTCCATCGTTCCTCCTTGACGTGGGTGTGAGGACGCCGTGGTCGACGCCCCGTCCCTCAAGGCTGTCGGACAATCACGACATCTCCTGTCAGGTATTCGCATAGAGTGACGACATGCGCGCGGACCGGCTCGTCTCCCTCGTCCTCCTGCTGCGGCAGCGGGGCCGACTGTCCGCGCAGACACTCGCCCGCGAACTCGAGGTCTCGACGCGCACGGTGCTGCGTGACATCGACGCGCTCTCCGCCGCGGGCGTGCCTGTCTATGCCGAGCGGGGTCGGCACGGCGGCTTCTCCCTCCTGCCCGGCTTCCGCACCGAGCTCACCGGCCTGCGCCACGACGAGGCGCTCGCGCTGCTCGCTGCCGGACTCCCCCGCGGCGAAGAGCTGTTCGGACTCGCTCAAGCACTCGGGTCGGGGATGCGCAAACTCGTCGACGCGCTGCCGGAGAGCCACCGCTCGCAGGCGACCACGGTGACCGAGCGGATCCTCATCGACCCCGACATCGACCTCCTCGCCAGACCCCGCGCATCGGAGGAGGTGCCGGCCGAGGTGCTCGAGTCCGTGCGCCTCGGGGTGCTCCGCGGCCGCAGGCTCCGGATTCTCTATCGGCCGTCGGGGCGCTCCCCCACCAGACCACCGAGGTGGCGCATCGTCGATCCGGTCGGACTCGTCTCCGCCCGGGGTCGGGGCTATCTCCTCGCCCTGACCGGCGGTGAGGATCGGACGTACCGACTCTCGCGGATCGAGGCCGCCGAACTCCTCGCCGAGGCGGCCGACCGTCCTGAGACCGTCGATCTGCCGGCGCTGTGGCGCGAGCGCAGTGAGCGCTTCCGCACGTCCGGCGACATCGTCGACGTGACGGTGCGGACGACCGGTGCCGGCGCCGCGGCCCTGCGTGCAACGGCGATCGACCTCGGCGACGTGCGACCGGTCGAGCAGAGCACGGTCGCAGGCGGCGAACTCGACCTCGACGTGACCTTCCAGGATGCCGAGCACGCGATCTGGGCGCTGTGGCAACTCGGGCCCGACGCCGAGGTCATCGCCCCGGACGAACTCCGGGACCACCTCGGCGATCGGGCCCGAGCGATGGCGGCGCGCTACCCTACTTCTGCACCTTCTCCACGGCGGCGTCGATCATCGGGACGTAGCGCTCGAGCGCCCAGGGCACGGTGAGCGGGTTGATGATCGAGGACGCGGTGACGAACGACTGGTCCTCCGGGGCGACGACCGCACCGGCCTTGATCGCGGGAATGTTCGCGTACACGCTCTGCGCCTCGATCTCCTTGCGGCTCGCGGGATCCGAGTAGAACGTGAAGATGAGGTCGGAGTTGTTGAGCTTGTCGGCGTTCTCCAGACCGATGAGCGCGGAGTCGGTGCCCGGCGCATCGTAGTCGGCGCGCAGCTCCTCGGCGACGGGATCGGGGGTGAGCCCGAGCGCCGAGACCATGGCCACGCGCTGCTCCTGCGGGTAGAAGACGCCGAGGGTGCCCGGGCCGTCGTTGTAGATGAAGGAGAACGTCAGATCCTTGTACTCGTCGCGCTTGGCGCTGTCGAGCTGGCTCTGCACGTCCTCGACGAGCTGCTGCGACTCCTCTTCCTGCCCGAGCGCCTTGCCGATCGTCGTGATCTGGTCGTCCCATTCGATCGTCCACGGCTGCTCGGGGTAGGCGACCGTCGGGGCGATCGCGTCGAGCTGCTCGTACTGGTCGGCGGTGATGCCCGACCACGGGGCGAGGATGACATCGGGTTCGAGCGAGGCGATCTTCTCGACGTCGAGCTCGGTCGCGCCCTGGAACTGCTCGGGCAGTTCGTCCCCGCGCTCCTGGACGGCCTCGTAGATCCACGGCATGTAGCCGGTGTCATCGCTGCCCCACGCGTACTCCTCCATGCCGACCGGTGTCTTGCCGAGAGCGATCGCGGTCTCCGTCGACCCCTGTCCGAGCGTGACAACGCGCTGCGGCTCCTCCTCGATGACGGCTTGGCCGAGTGCGTGCTCGATCGTCACCGGGGTGAAGTCCGAGGACGCGGTGGCCTCGGACGCCGAGGAGTCTGTGCTGCATGCGCTCGCGGTGAACGCGAGTGCGACGATGGTGCCCGCGGCGAGTGCCCGGCGCGCAAATGGAATCGACATCCCTGCCCTTTCGACAGTGGTGGACCGCGACGCGGTCCGCGTGTTTGACAAGGACAGCCTAACTTAAGTTTTCAAGAGAATTGAAACCCCAGCCGCCATCGACTCAGCTTTTTGCCAGCTGACCCCCGGATAATCGTGCTCAGCCGTTGCCACAGTCTCTTTCGGAAGGAACATGGACGACTATCGAAGTCCCGGCTGGGACATCACTTCGCACCACACACGACAACTTCATCCTGCAGAGGCAGGTGGCCGACGATGACCTGGCTGCTCTCTCTGCTCATCGGCCTCCTCGTCGTTCTCCTCATCACAGTGGCCACCGGCTACTTCGTGGCCCAGGAGTTCGCCTACATGGCCGTCGACCGCTCCCGCCTCGCGGCCCGATCCGCTGGAGGCGACCGCGCCGCTGATCGCGCGCTGGGCATCACTCGCCGGACCTCCTTCATGCTCTCGGGCGCACAGCTCGGCATCACCGTGACGGGTCTGCTCGTCGGCTACGTCGCCGAGCCGCTCATCGGCACCGCCGTCGGCGAAGCCCTCGGCGGCACCCCGATCCCGACCGGCACCGGCGTCCTCATCGGCACCGTGCTCGCGCTCCTCGTCTCGACGATCATCCAGATGCTCTTCGGCGAGCTCTTACCGAAGAACCTCGCGATCGCCCGCCCCGAGGCACTCGCCCTGTGGCTGGCTCGCTCGACCTCGATCTATCTGGCGGTCTTCGGGTGGCTCATCAAGATCTTCGACGCCTCCTCGAACGCTCTGCTCAAGGTGCTCGGGATCGAACCCGTCCACGACGTCGATCACGCCGTCAACCGGCGCGATCTCAAGCACATCGTGGCGGAGTCGCGGGAGAGTGGCGACCTCGTCGACGAGGACTCCCTCGTCCTCGACCGCATCCTCGACTTCCCGCAGCAGACCGTCGACCATGCGGTCGTGCCACGCTCCCGCGTCGACGTCATCGACGAGGGCACCCCGCTGCGCGAGATCCGTGCGCTCATGCAGACCGGGCACTCCCGCTATCCGGTGCTCTCCGACGACGACGAGGTCATCGGCACGATCGACCTCCTCGACGTCATCGCCGCCGACCCGGACGCGGACCTCTCCTCGCTGATGAAGGATCCCGTGTTCGTGCCCGAGTCGCTGCCGCTGCCCGACGCCGTCCGGGTGCTCACCGACAACCACGCCCAGATGGCGTGCGTCGTCGACGAGTTCGGCGGCTTCGCCGGCGTCATCACGATGGAGGACCTCGGTGAGGAGATCGTCGGCGACATCGTCGACGAGCACGACGCCGTCGTCGAGGAGATCGTCGAGACCGTGCCCGGCCGCTGGTCGGCACCCGGCGTCATCCCGCTCGACGAGGTGGAGCGTGCCCTGCAGCGCGAACTGCCGGAGACGAGTGCGCAGACCCTGTCCGGCCTCGTCGTCGAACACGCCAAGGGCTTCCCGGAGGTCGGAGACCGCTTCGAGATCCCCCTGCCGATCGATCCCGGTGACCTCGCCGGTGCCGAACCGCCTGTCGCCGAGGTGCTCGCCGCCGAAGTCGTTGAGGTCGATTCGCACGTGCCCTCCCGCCTGACCGTGACCATCGAGGAGGCCTCATGATGAGCAACCCGTGGGTCGTCGCGGCCCTGACCATCCTCATCATCGGGCTCAGCGCGTTCTTCGTCGCCGTCGAGTTCGCCCTCATCGCGGCCAAACGCCACCGTCTCGAGGACGCCGCCCCGACGAGTCGGTCGGCCCGGGCGGCCCTGCGCAGCTCGACCGAGCTCTCGGTGCTGCTCGCCGGCTCCCAGCTCGGCATCACGGCGTGCACCCTCGCCCTCGGTGCGATCACGAAACCGGCTGTCCACTACTGGATCACCCCGATCGCCGAGGCGGCCGGCCTGCCCCTGTGGCTCGCCGACGTCATCGGGTTCGTCCTCGCGCTCGTCATCGTCACGTTCCTTCACCTCGTCGTTGGTGAGATGGCGCCGAAGTCGTGGGCCGTGGCCCACCCGGAGCGGTCGGCGATCATGCTCGCCCTGCCGATGCGGGCGTTCATGTTCGTCACCCGGCCGCTGCTCATCGCGCTCAACAACGCGGCGAACTGGTGTCTCAAGCGCGTCGGCGTCGAACCCGTCGACGAGGTCGACCAGACCCACAACCCGGACGATCTGCGGCAGCTGCTCCAGCATTCGGCGCAGGCCGGGACCCTCGAGAAGGACGATTCGGACTCCCTGCTCAGCGCTCTGGCGCTGTCGAAGCTCACGCTCGACGACCTCGTCGCCGGGCACGGGGCACCGACGGTCGTCGGTCCCGGAGCCACCGCCGGGGACGTGCGCAGCGCCTCGCACGAGAAGCGGCACCGCCGCATCCTCGTGCGATCGGAGGAGAACGGACCCCCGACCCACATGGTCCACGTGCGCGACGTCCTCATGCTCGACGACGCCGATCCCGTCACCGAGGCGCTGCGCCCGGTCACCGTGCTGCCGGGCACGATGACCGTCATCCAGGCGTTCGCCGTGATGAAGGAGGAGGGCTCGCAGCTCGCCCTCGTCGAGCGCGCCGACGGTTCGCTCGGTGTCGTCACCGCCACCGACGTGCTCCGCTACCTGCTCTCCGCGGGCGCCGACTCGACCGTCGCTGATGCGCCGACGAAGTGAGCCGGGCTCGACGAAACGAGTCGGCCGTGGTGCCGTGAGTCGGCCGCGGTGACGTGAGCTGAGTGGTGGATTCCGCTCGAGATCGACGTGATTGTCGAGCGGAATCCACCTCGGGGCGCCTCCCGCGATCCCGCCCCGGTCGTCTGCTCACAGCGGAAAGCCTCGCGAGCGGTCGATCGTCGGCCTAGGCTCACAGCATGGACGACCATCGCGCCCCCGTGACCCCGCCCCGGCTCTGGCGTGAGACCCTCGGCCGCGTGCTGCGGGTGCGGCGCACAGAGCTCGCGCTCACCCTCGCCGCCGTCTCGAAGCTGTCGGGAGTCTCCACGCAGTATCTCTCCGAGATCGAACGCGGCCTCAAGGATCCGTCCTCGGAGGTCATCGAGGCGATCGCCGCCGTCCTCGGCCTCTCCCTCCCTCAGGTACTCGTGCTCGCTGCCGCCGATCTCCAGGCCGGCTCGCTCCAGCTCGCCCGCCTCACCCTCGCCCAGACTCCCACGCGTCACGCTCCCGCACCCGCGCGCAGCTCCGGCCAGGCGCAGCTCTCACTCGCAGCCTGAGGTCGTGAATCACGGCGAACCTCCAGCACGCCGACCCCGCCCCGCGACCAACCTGCACGGCCCGCCGCGCCCCCTCACACGATCTGGTCGACGATCCCGAACGCCTTCGCCGCGGTCGCGTCGAGGACGAGGTCACGGTCGAGATCGGCGTGGATCTGCTCGGGGCTGCGCCCAGTGTCGGCGGCGAGCATCGCCTCGACCTCCCGGCGCTGCCGCACGATCTCGTCGGCGGCGACGATGAGGTCGGGGATCGTCCCCCGCGCCCCGTCCGCGTGCGGCTGGCGCAGGACGACCCGGGCGTGGGCGAGCATCGACCGCTGCCCCGCCTCTCCTCCGGCGAGCAGCACCGCGGCGTCGGCGACCGCCTGCCCGACGCACGTCGTCGCGACCGGCGCGGACACGTGCGACATCGCGTCATAGACCGCCGTCATCGCGGTGAGCGAACCGCCCGGTGAGTTGATGTAGAGATGGATCGGCAGCTCCTGACTGGCCGCCTCGAGGTGGAGGAGCTGAGCGATGACGGTGTTGGCGACGCCGTCGTCGATCGGCACGCCGAGGTAGATGATCCGATTGCCGAGCAGGTGCGAGTAGACGTCGACGATCTTCTCGGAGTTCCCCGACCGGTCGACGACATGGGGGATCGTGTACTGGCTCATCACCGGACCCCGTCCGCTGCGAGTCCGCGCGTGCGCCCTGGTCCCAGCGGCGCGAAGAGCTCGGACGAGGCGGACACGACCCGGTCGATGAACCCGTACTCGACGGCCGCCTCGGCGGAGAACCATTTGTCGCGCAGGGAATCATGGAACACCTGGTCGAAGGTCTGCCCGGTCGCCTCGCTGATGCGGGTGAGGACGGAATCGCGGACGTCGCGCAGGTCCCCGCCCTGGAGTTCGATGTCGGCGGCCGCACCCCCGATCCCCGCCGACCCCTGGTGGAGGAGGATCTTCGCGTGCGGGAGCGCCAGGCGCTTGCCGGGCGTGCCCATCGTGAGGATGAACTGCCCCGCCGAGGCGGCCCACCCGAACGCGATCGTCACGACATCGTTCGGCACGGCGGCGATGACATCAGCGATCGCGTGCATCATCGGCACCGACCCGCCCGGGGAGTTGATCCAGAGGAAGATGTCGGCGCTCGGGTCCTCGGCCGAGAGGAGGATGAGGCGGGAGGCGATCTCCATGCCGTTGTCGTCGCGCAGTTCGCCGTTGAAGACGACCGAGCGATGGGCGAAGAGCATGCGCTGGGATTCGGGGACGGGGGTCACGGTGGGGACGTCGTCGTTCTCGTCCCAGACCGGTGGAGCGGTGAGTGTGAACATGTCCCCACGATGACAGCGCCGAGGCGGTCGCCGACAAGGATTCTGCCGGGAGCGGATCGTGCCTGCCGTGGGCAGACGCGCATGCTATCGTCGACAGCGCAGGAACTGATGTGGGAGGCGGGTGCGATGCTGAGTCTGTGGATGGCGATCCAGCTCATCGTCGTCGTGCTCAGCGCCGATGTCGACGCGGTGCTTCCGCAGTCGCCGGCGCATCTCCTCGTCCTCGTCCTCCTCGGAGCCGCGTTCCTCACTCCCGTCGGGGTGTGGGCGGCGAGTGCGCTCGTGCGCGTGCTCTCCCTGGCCCCGCACGGTCCGTGGACGCGCCGTGAGCCCTCGGCGGTCCGCGACTTCCGCATGCCGGCCGAGCCCGGCACCCCGGGCACCGTGATGGCCAGAGCGCCGTCCTTCGTCGTCTCAGCCCACGCCTGAACGACGGATGCTCTGACGGGACGGCCCTGCCAGCGTTGCCCTGTTGGCACGGCCCCGTTGCCCCACCTCGGCGCTGTCTCCTACTCCCGCCTCCGCGCGGGAGGGCAGCAGATCCATTCCTCGTTCAGGTGACGACCCCACCCCTGTGCCCGAGCACTGTCGCAGTGCTCGTGCACGCCGCGTGAGCTCGGTTCCGTGCCCACGCGGACGAACGAAGGACACCGTCTGTGAACATCTACGAATTCCCACCCATCAAACTCCTCGTCTCCGGCGCGTACTGGCTCGTCACCGCGCTCAGCGATCTCCTCGCCCCACTCGCCGGTGAGAGCAGTGCGGCGATCGCCGTCATCGTCCTCACCCTCGCCGTGCGCACCCTCCTCATCCCCGTCGGCCTCTCCCAGGTCAGGGCCGGCATCACGCGCAAGCGCCTGGCCCCGAAGATCGCCGAGCTGCAGAAGCGGCACAAGGGCAACCAGCAGGTCATGCAGGAGAAGCTCATGGAGCTCTACCGGGAGGAGAACGCCTCACCGTTCGCCGGCTGCCTGCCGGTGCTCCTGCAGATTCCCGTGCTCATGGCCGTCTACGGCCTCTTCGTCCAGCCGACGATCGGCGGTCAGGCCAACGAGCTGCTCGGGCACACGCTCTTCGGGATTCCGCTGAGCTCGAGTCTCGTCGGACTCATCGGCGCAGGCGAGCTCACCTGGGTCGCGGGCGTGCTCTATGCCGGGCTCATCGTCGCGATCGCCGTCGTCGCCGCGCTCTCCCGCCATCTGCTCATGCCGCAGCCGACCGCCTCGGCGACCGACTCCGCGAACCAGCTGCCCGGCGGGGTCGACCTGTCGGGGATGACGCGGATGCTCAGCTTCATGCCGTTCCTCACCGCCGTCTTCGCCGCGTTCGTGCCGCTCGCCGCGACCCTCTACCTCATGACGACGACCGCGTGGACACTCGTCGAGCGGATCACCATCAACCGCGCCCTCGGCGTCGACCACACGGGCGCCCCACGTGAATAGAAGCTGAACCGGAGGGTTCAGCAACGGTCAACCTGCCGGACAGCTGGGCTCCGTCGGGTCAACCTATCCTGTCGCCATGGTCAATCGACGCACACTCATCACGAGGGCCGGGATCGGTGCCCTCGGGGCCTCGCTCGGCGCGTCCCTCGGCGCCGTTCCGGCGGCCGCGAAGCCCAACGGCAAAGGACAGGGCAACAGCACAACGTTCAACGTCATCTCCGACATCCAGGGCGATCTCAACGATCTCGGGGTCGCCCTCGACGATATGGCGACGACCAATCCGGGCAGTGCCGGACTCGCGATCGCCGGAGACATCACGCCGCGCGGATACGACTTCGAATACGCCGATGTGCAGAAGCGCATGGACAAGCACTCCCACCCGGACACGGTGGCGTGGGCGATCGGCAATCACGAGTTCTACGTGCCGAAGTACAAGGATCCGAACACGCTGTCTCAGGACACGTGGCCCAACGGCGTCGTCGAAGACTCGCTGTTCAAGAGCTTCTACAACTTCGCCGGACGCAACTCGATCTTCGAGGAGTTCAGCTTCGGCGGGATTCCCGTCCTCGCGATCGGCACGGAACGCTACATGCGGTACCACGACGAGAAGCTCTGGGACGAAGTGTGGATGAGCGACGCCCAGTTCAACTGGCTCGACGATCGGCTGAAGTATTGGAACCAGCGCAGCAAGCCGATCATGATCATCACTCACCATCCGCTGCCGAACACGGTCTCAGGGACGAGGAACTCCCTCTACCTGTCCGACTATCTGCAGTCCGATCGCCTTCTCGACGTGCTCGGTCCGTACCGGAACGTCTTCCTGTTCTCCGGACACACGCACTGGGACCTCGACCTCTCCGACTGGTACACCCGCCGGGTCGTCGCCTCCTCGGGCAACCTCCAGGGGTTCAATGTCTTCAACACGGGAGCGATCGAGACCGGTTACACCGACAACGGCAAGGGCGGCGAGCAGACGGTCGCCGGTGGGTTCAATCAGGGGCTGCAGGTCGAGGTGACGAACAAGACCGTGACGGTGCGGGCTCGCGACTTCGGGAAGAAGGCGTGGCTCAAGGAGATCACGGTCCCCCTCGACTGACCGGGTGCCGCGCCCCACGGTCCCAGCCAGCGCCCTCAAGGCCCTGCTCAAGGCCTGCGCAGACACAACAACGCGGTGATCCGACATATACGCTGTTAGCAGAGGGCGTATATGTCGGATCACCGCGTCGAAGAGGGCGGCGCCCCGCGCCGGCGGCCGGTCAGGCCGCCAGCGGAGCCGCCTCGGTGCGAGGAGTCACCGTGAGCTGTCCGTCGACGACGGTGACGTCGACGGTGCCGCCTTCGGCGACGGCTTCGGTGACGAGGATGTCGGCGATCCGGTCATCGAGCTCGCGCTGGATGACGCGGCGCAGCGGACGCGCACCGAACTCGGGCTCGTAGCCCGCCTCGGCGAGCCAGTCCATGGCGTCCCCGGACACCTCGAGCGCGATGCCCTGCCGCGAGAGCCGATCGATCGACTGCTCGAGCTGGAGCCCGACGATCTCCCGCAGCTGCACCCGATCGAGCCGGGTGAACATCACGGTGTCGTCGATCCGGTTGAGGAACTCCGGCCGCATGACCTCCTTGAGCCGACCCATGACCTTCGCCTTGAGGTCCCGCTCGGTCACCGTGGCGTCAGCCGAGGTGAAGCCCAGCGGCGTCGACGCTCCGATGAACTCGGAACCGAGGTTGGACGTCATGATGATGACGGTGTTGCGGAAGTCGACCGTGCGTCCCTGACCATCGGTGAGCCGACCGTCGTCGAGAACCTGGAGGAGCAGGTTGAACGCGTCCGGGTGCGCCTTCTCGACCTCGTCGAGGAGGATGACCGAGTACGGACGGCGCCTGACCTGCTCGGTGAGCTGACCGGCCTCGTCGTAGCCGACGTACCCGGGAGGGGCGCCGACGAGACGGGACACGGTGTGCCGCTCCCCGAACTCGCTCATGTCGAACCGGATCATCGCCGACTCGTCGTCGAACAGCGTCGACGCGAGCGCCTTCGCCAGCTCCGTCTTGCCCACGCCGGTGGGGCCGAGGAAGAGGAAGCTGCCGATCGGGCGTGCCGGATCGCCCATCCCGGTCTGCGACCGGCGGATGGCCTTCGACACTGCGGACACGGCGTCGTCCTGACCGACCACGCGAGCGTGGAGCATGTCCTCGAGTCCCGCGAGCCGGATCTTCGTCTCCTGCGTCATCGACGAGGCCGGGATCCCGGTGGCCCGGGAGACGACCTGGGCGATCTGCTCGGCGTCGACGACGCCGTCCTCCCCGTCATTCGCCGAGGCGGTCCTCGAGCTGAGGATCTCCTCGAGCCGATCGGTGAGGTGGGAGATCTCGTCGCGGATCTCGCCGGCCCGCTCGAAGTTCTCGGCCGCTATCGCCGAGTTCTTCTCCGCCTCGAGCTCGCCGAGCTCGGAGCGCATCGCGGCCGTGTCGACGACGGGACCCCGCTTGAGCGAGAGCCTGGCGCCGGCCTGGTCGATGAGGTCGATGGCCTTGTCCGGCAGGTACCGGTCGGTGATGTAGCGGTGCGAGAGCTCGACGGCGGCGCGGATCGCCTCGGCGTCGTAGGTGACACCGTGGTGCTCGGCGTACCGATCGGCGAGTCCGGCGAGGATCGTCACCGCGTCCTCGATGTTCGGTTCGCCGACCATGACCGGCTGGAAACGGCGAGCGAGCGCCGAATCCTTCTCGATCGTGCGGAACTCACGCAGCGTCGTCGCGCCGAGGAGGTGGAGATCCCCTCGGGCCAGGCGCGGCTTGAGGATGTTGCCGGCGTCCATCGAATTCGATTCGCCGCTGCCGCCGGCCCCCACGAGGGTGTGGAGCTCGTCGACGAAGACGATCGTGTCGCCGTCCTCGGCGATCTCGTCGAGCGTCTTCGTCAGACGCTCTTCGAAGTCACCGCGGTAGCGGGTGCCAGCGAGCATGCCGGGCAGGTCGAGGGCGATGACCCGCTTGCCGAGAAGCTGCGCGGGGATGTCACCGGATTCGATGGCCTGTGCCAGTCCTTCGGCGATCGCCGTCTTGCCGACGCCGGCCTCGCCGATGAGCACGGGGTTGTTCTTCGTCCGGCGGGCGAGGATCTCGATGGTCTCCTCGATCTCCGTGGCGCGGCCGATGACGGGGTCGAGCCGGCCTTCGGCGGCGAGCGCCGTGAGATCGGTGCCGAACTTCTCGAGCATCGACTCCCCCTCACCGGACTCGGGAGACCCGCCCTGCGTCTGCTTGGCCTCAGCCGCCTGGGCGCCGGCCTGCAGGGTTGCCTGCGTGACCCCGGCCTGGGCGAGGATCCGCCCGGCGGGCATCTCCTGGTTGAGGACGAAGGCGAAGAAGAGGTGTTCGGGGTCGATGTAGGTCGAGCCGAACGCACGGGCGACCTGGTAGGCGTCGAGCAGCGACTTCTGGGCGGCGCCGGTCAGTGTCGGGGCGCCGTCGGTCTCGCGTGCCTCGGCGGATTCGGGCAGGCGCTCGTCGATGGCCCGGGCGATCGCCTCGGGGTCCGCGCCGACCTGGCGCAGGGACGCCGAGCCGTGCTCGGACTCGACCATCACGCGCAGCAGGTGGAGGGCGTCGACCTCCTCCTGCCCGCGACGGCGGGAGTACTCGGCAGCGCCATCGACGACTTCGCGCGTGCGCTTGGACAGCAAACGATTGATGTCGACGGAACGGCCCTGCCGTGGTGTGTTCTGACCCTGCAGGTAGCGGGCGAGGAACTCGTCGAAAGAGCCTTCGCCACCACTGGAAGGTCCGAAGAAGTTAGCCAAAACGGTCTCCTTTGGAAGTTGAGCCAGGGTGACTCATGTACGTCTGTTTGACTCAATCAACGAGAATCCTCCCGGGGTTATTCCCCGCCCCTCCCCGGCGTGACGGACGTCTCGATTACCCACGGGAACCAAAGCTCTGACCAGGGGTTTCACCGGTCGCGGCGAGCCTGCCGGTCGGCCGCGCGATGGCTGCGACCGGTGACCGGCCGGGATCCGACCACCTCGGCGAGGCCGATCGGAGGCATGCCCACGTAGATCGACTCCGCGCCGGCCACCGGGTAGGTCTCATGCCACACGCCGACGGCCCGCGGCGCATTCCGCGCGCGGCGGTTGAACGCCGACCATGCGGGCCGATGGGACGACTGCGGATCGGAGGCGTACGCATAGAGCTTCTCGAGCGAACTCCAGTACTGCACCGTCCACGGACCGCGCGGGTCGGCGATCAACTGGAATCCGAGCAGTCCGGAGTCGGGGTCCTGCGAGAGTTCGCGGAGCATCGGGGGCATCGCGCGGAACACGGGCAGCCAGAGATCGGGGCGCCACCACTGGCGGATGCGCATGCCGATGTGGAAGACGACGAGCTCGTCGTCATAGTCATGGGTGAGTCGAGTCGTCGTCATCGTGAACTCCTGAGCTATTGGATACTTTCACTCTCCAATTTTGGATAGTTATACTTTCCAATGTCAAGGGGTCGAAGGCCCGAATCATTCGGAAGAAGAATCGGACGAGAGAAGGAGGACTCTGTGCGGATCTCCGAGCTGTCACGGCGCAGCGACGTGCCGGTGGCGACGATCAAGTACTACCTGCGGGAGGGACTGCTGGCGGCCGGCGAGCGGACGTCGGCGACGCAGGCGGTCTACTCCGAGGCGCACGTCGACCGTCTCGAGCTCATCCGCGCCCTCCTCGGCCCGGCCCGACTGAGCATCGAGGCGGCCAGACGCGTGCTCGGCGTCATCGACGACCCGCCGGAGACGTTCTCCGAGGTGCTCGGCGCGGCACAGCACGCGACGATGCCCGCGGAGTCCCACCGTCCGACCGGCTCGTCCCGTGAGACAGACTCATCCCGTCAGACTGGTTCGTCCCGTCAGACACGCTCGTCCCGTCAGGGGCCTGAGGGAACCGCCACCGAGGCGGCCCTCGACCTCATCGCCGAACTCGGGTGGACGATCGACCCCGACAGCGTCGAAGTCGACCAGCTCGCCACGGCGCTGCGGGCTCTCGATGCGGCGGGCATCGACCTCATCGACGGCGGCCTCGCCCGCTACGGGCGCACCATCCACGACCTCGCCGAGGCGGAGGTCGACACCGTGCCCACCGCCGAGATCGACAGCGCCGTCCGGCAGGCCGTGCTCGGCACACTGCTCCTCGAGCCGGTGCTCCTGGCTCTGCGCCGCCTCGCCCAACAGGACGTCGCGATCAGACGGTTCAGGGAGGGGTGACCGCGACTCCCCACTCGCTGTCGATCACGGCCAAACCCACTACCCCTGCGACGGCCAGCCGTTGGGCGTGCAGCCCGACAGACCTTTCGTCTGCTGCTGCATGAGCGGGGCGGTCTCCCCCGAACCCGGGCACGATTCGTGGCCGTGACCGAGCGCGTGCCCGACCTCGTGGTTGATGAGGTACTGCCGGTACTGCGTGATGTCGTCGAACTCCGGGGTCGCGCTCACCCAGCGCTTGGCGTTGAGGATGACGTTCGGGCCGTTGCGGCACGAGAGCTTCCCGAGCGTCTTGAGCGGCAGGCACATCTCATCGACGGTGTTCGGGCTCGCGATGCTGATCATCGCGTCCTGCCCCGAATCGACGAGTTCGATCGACACGTCGTCGATGTCCTGCCAGCCGCGCTCGTCCTGGAGGGTCGCGATGATGAAGTCGGACGCGCCGTCGACGTCGATGGGCAGATTGTCCTCGACGCGGACGGCGACCGCGAACGCCTTGCCGCCCTGGCGATTGGGCCCGACCTCACCGGCCGGGCGCGCCCATTTCCCACTGCCCTGCATCTCGATGTCGCCTTCCGTCACGCCGACGGCACCGGCCGAATCCCCGCCGGGTCCCGTGGCCGTCGGTCCCGGGAGATCGGCCGGATCGGTCACCGACGGGGCCGCGATCGTCTCGACCGCCTGCGGCGTCGGCCGGGTCTCGTCGGCCTCCTCGGGCGCGCATGCGCTCATCGCCGTGAGCAGGACAGCGACGACCATCGCCGAGGCGGCGCGACCGATCCGTGCAGCGCGCGGTCTGCGGCCGGTGGGGGTGAGGGGCGGAATCACACCTGCGAGTCTAGCCGCGGGTCCCCCGTCTCCGCCCGATCGCGCAGTGATCGGAGACGTCGCGGTGACGTGGGACCACGCGCTCAGAACCTCAGCTCCACGCCGGGCCCGCGCAGCCGCGCCCGCAGACGACGCTCGGGCCCGGCGACCACCTCGGTGTCACCGGTGCCGAGGACCTCGAGCAGCGCCCGCGTCGCACCGACGTCGGGCGACTCGACGACGAACTCGAGGAGGTCGAGCGAGGGCAGAGCCGCCTCGGCGGGATGGATCGAGTCACCCCAGTCGATGAGGAACGGCTGGATCCCCTCCTGCGGGAGCGGGGACCGGGTCGTCAGCTGCCAGGCGAGGAGGTTGCCCTCGGCGGTCTCGCGTGACATGTCCCTGACCTCGCCGACGTCGATGCCCGCGGCGCGCGCGGCGGCGAGCGTCGCGGCCATCGCCGGCGGGTGGATCGCCCACGTGCGCAGGGTCGGGACGGTCGCGAGATGCGCGTCGAGCGGCAGCGTGCCGTCGGCCGGAGCCTCCTGCTCGGGATCGGGTCCGAGGATCTCGAGATACGTGTGCGCCCCGCCCGTCCAGCCGACCGGCGCCAGCCCGATGAGGAAGTTCGCGGTCCCGCGCCCCGGATGTCGACCGCCGGGCACGGCCCGCACTCCGGTGGCCCGTTCGATCTCCGCGACCGCCGCGGGCAGGTCGGGGACGGTGACGACGAGGTGGTCGAGGTGGGCGGGGATCAGAGCAGCCATGTGCCACCGGGTCCTTCCAGTCGGGCGTGGAGAGCATCGGCCTCCCCCGCTTCGACCTCGATTCTCGCATCGAGGGCAGCGAGCACGGCGCGGGTGTCCGCGAGCTGAGGACTCGTCGCCCAGAACTGGGCGAGGGCGACGGTCGGCAGCGCCCGGCTCGCCGGGTGCGGGGAGTCCAGCCAGTCGATGAGGAAGGGCTGGATCCCGCCGAGCGCGAGCGGAGTCCGTCGCGTCAGCCGCCACCGCAGCGTCTCACCGTCCGGTGTCCGGCGGGACATGTCGACGACCGCGCCGAGGTCGACGGGCGGATCCGTCGCCTCCGCGGCGACCGCGACGGCCCGGTCGAATCCCCGCGGGTGGATCGCCCACCGCTGCACGAACGGTGCGGTGACTCCCGCGAGAGCCGAGGGCAGGGCGGGTGCCGTCGGGTCCGGTGCCGTCGGGTCCGCGTCGGCAGCAGGATCGGGGCTCTGCTCGGGGTCGGGCCCGAGGAGCTCGAGGTAGCTGCGCGCGGCCCGGGTCCCGGCGATGTCGAGGCCGAGGAGCGCGTTCGCGGTGCCGCGCCCGGGGTGGACACCGCCCATCACGGGCCTCACTCCCAGAACAGCCTCACATTGCTCAACACTTTGCACGAGATCCGGGACGGCGATGACGAGGTGATCGAAGGTCGCAGGCAGAAGCATGTCTCAATGTTAAGCCACGAATTGACAGCCGTGACGGGGATGGGATTGACTTCAGGGCATGGAGACGACCACCTGGGGCGCGCCGTGTCGAATGCCGATGTGCGCCGACGCGGAATCGATTCACCGCGTCGATTGTTGAGCTAAACAGCTCGTGCCTGGCCGCGGTGCCCGCTCTCGCCGCAGCCCCGTTGAAACCGTCCCACCTGCTCGAAGGATCCCACCACCATGACGGACCTCCGTCCCCCGCACCGCGCGACCGGTGTGCCTGGCGCCCGCCTCGGCGCAACCACCCGGCGCAGCGTGCTCGGCGTCGGCCTCGGCCTCGGGGCGCTCGCCGCACTGAGCGCCTGCACCCCGACCGACACCGATCCGCTCACCGACGGTCCGCCCGTGAACGGCGGGGTGCTCACGTACTTCGAGCCGCAGACGTGGACGCTCCTCTACCCGCCGTCCGTCGGGTTCTACCCCAACGGCGGGATCATGAACAACATCTCCGCCCGCCTGCTCTGGCAGGATCCCGAGACTCTCGAGCTCTTCCCGTGGCTGGCGACCGCACTGCCGGAGATCAGCGCCGACGCCACACAGTTCACGTTCACCCTGCGGCAGGGCGTCACGTACTCCGACGGGTCGCCGCTGACGGCGGCGAACGTCGCGAAGAACTTCGACCTCTTCGGCCGCGGCGACGAATCGCGCACCCTGCCGGTGTCCGAGCAGATCTCGAACTACGACCGCGCCGAGGTCCTCGACGACCGTCGCGTGCGCTTCCACTTCACCGCCCCCTCCCCCGGCTTCGCGCAGGCGACGTCGACGATGAACGCCGGCCTCCTCGCCGATTCCACCCTCGACCTCGACGCCGAGGGCTTCGGACCGGGAAGTGCGACGAAGATCCACACGGCCGGCCCCTTCCGCATCACCGCCGAGACGATCGGGACGAAGCTCTCCATCCGCGCCCGGGAGGACTACGACTGGGCGCCGCCGCACCTCGAGCACCAGGGACGGCCGTACCTCGACGGCATCGACTACCTCGTCAACAATGAATACTCGGTGCGCATCGGCGCGGTGCTCTCCGGTCAGGCCGACGGCGTCCGCGACGTCCAGGCCCCCGACGAACCGCGCGTGACCGAGCAGGGGCTGCGCCTCTATGCGAAGGCGACGAACGGGATCAACAACAGCATCAACTTCCGCTTCCGCCACCCGCTGCTCGCCGACATCCGCGTCCGGCGGGCCCTCATCGCAGCGATCGACCGCCAGGAGATCGTCGACAAGCTCTTCACCCCGAACTACCCGCTCGCCACGGGACTGCTCGCGCAGGGCGCGATGGGCTACACGGACCAGACCGGAGCCTGGGTCTACGACCCCGCCGCCGCGAACCGCCTCCTCGACGAGGCGGGCTGGGCCGAGCGCGGAGCCGGCGGCTACCGCGTCAAGGACGGACAGGTCCTCGCACTCACCGTCAACACGGCGCTGCCGCAGCCGCGGTCGAACGAGGTGCAGACGCTCGTCCAGCAGCAGCTGCGCCGCGTCGGGGTGCGCCTGTCGATCAATCCCGGCGACCAGGCGAAGCAGACGCTCGACGCCCTCGACCTCGACTCGATCCAGATCTACCACTCGATGGTCGCCCGGGCCGACTACGACAACCTGCGATCGAACTACGCCTCGGTCAATCGGGACGTCTTCCTCAACGCCGTCGGCCGTGACGACGCCGCGGACGATACCGTCGACCCGGAGATCGACCGCCTCCTCGACGCCCTGGCCTCCGAACCGGAGACCGAGCGTCGCCAGGCCGCCGCCGAGGCGGTCCAGACCTACCTCGTCGACCAGGCCTACGTCCTCCCGTTCTTCGAGGAGCCGCAGGTCTTCGCCTTCCGCCGCCGCGTCCGCGGCTTCACCACCGAACCCGTGGGCCGCCCCGACTTCTACAGCACCTGGATTGCGAGCTGATGATGATCGACGTGAGATATCTCTGGCTGCGGCTCGGGCAGGCCGTCCTCGTCCTGCTCCTTGCCTTCACCGCGGCGTTCGTCCTCCTCTCCGTCATCCCCGGGGACGGGGTGACCGCCCGCTTCGCCGATCCCGCACTCGGGCTCTCCGCCGACCAGGTCGCGGCGATCCGCGCGGAGACCGGGGCGGACGAACCGCTGCTCACCCGCTACCTCATCACTCTCGGCGGGTTCCTCACCGGGAACTTCGGCTTCTCCGTGCAGACGGGAGCCGCCGTGTCGACGATCGTCGCGGCCGCCCTGCCCTCGACGCTCGCACTCGCCGTCTCCGGCTTCCTCACCGCGGTCGTCCTCGGCGTGCTCATCGCGGTGTTCGCGACCTTCGGCCCGACGACCGGCCCCCGGGCGTGGGTGCGCCGGGTCCTCGACTCCGTGCCGAGCCTCTTCATCTCGATCCCCGTGTTCTGGCTGGGGATCCTCCTCATCCAGGTGTTCTCGTTCCAGCTCGGCCTCGTCTCCGTCGTCTCCCCCGGCCCCGCCGAGGCGCTCGTCCTCCCCACGCTCACCGTCGCCGTCCCGCTGTCGGCCCCGATCGCGCAGGTCCTCATCCGCTCGATCACCGAGGTCAAGGCCGCGGGCTTCGTCAAGGTGACGGCCGCGAAGGGGGCCTCCGAGCTGTGGATCCTCGTCCACGCCGTCGCCCGCAACGCACTGCTGCCGGGGCTGACGATCGTCGGTCTGATCTTCGGCGAACTCGTCGCCGGTGCCGTCGTCACGGAGACCGTGTTCGGCCGCAACGGCATCGGCCAGATCACCGCGCAGGCGGTGACGAACCGGGACAATCCGATCCTGCTCGCCGTCGTCGTCCTCGCCACGCTCGGCTACGTCGTCATCAACCTCATCGTCGACCTCCTCTACCCCGTCGTCGACGTCCGCCTCCGACGCGGCCGGACAGCCGCCTCGGCGCGGGGGCTGCGGAGACCATCGCAGGCGGCATCGCAGGCAGCACCGCAGACGATGACACGACAACGGACACCCGACGACCGGACGAAGCAGGCCCTGGCGGCGAGCGCGAGCAGCGTCGGCGTCGACCTGGACTGGGGTACTGACGATCACGGAACACGGAAGGCGAGGCCATGAGCTTCATCTCGAGTCTCACCCGCACGAGCCTCAACCGACCGACCGGTGACGGCGCCGGTCCTGACGGCACCGGACCCGACCGGTCCCGCAGCACGCGGCTCCGGAACAGTCGGTTCCGGACTGCGGGCACGGTCATCGGGCCGGCGACCGCGGTCTCGGCCCTCGTGCTCCTCATCGCCGTCGCCTGGGCGCTCGTGCCCGGTCTCTTCACGCAGTACGACCCCAACGACGGCGGGGACACCGCCGCCCTGCTCGCGCCGAGCGCCGACCACTGGTTCGGCACCGATCAGACGGGCCGCGACGTCTTCGCCCGAGTCGTCTACGGCGCCTCCCAGTCGCTGCTGGCGGCCCTCATCGCCGTCGGCGTCGGGCTCATCGTCGGCACCGGGATCGGGCTCATCGCCGGCACACGCCGCGGCTGGGTCGATGACGTGCTCATGCGCGCCGTCGACGTCCTCCTCTCGATCCCCGCGATCCTGCTCAGCCTCTCGATCGTCATCGTCCTCGGCTTCGGCACGATCAACGCGGCGATCGCGGTCGGCGTCACCGCGATCGCGCAGTTCGCGCGTCTGACGAGGTCGGAGGCGGTGCGGATCAACACGAGTGACTACGTCGCCGCGGCCTACGGGTCCGGCGGCACGTACTGGTCGGTGCTCGGGCGCCACATCCTCCCGAACTCGATCTCCCCGGTCCTCACGCTCGCCGTCCTCCAGATCGGCTCGGCGATCCTCCAGATCTCGACGCTCGGCTTCCTCGGCTACGGCACCCCGCCGCCGACCCCGGAATGGGGTCTCATCATCGCCGAGGGCCGCAACTTCGTCGCCACCGCCTGGTGGCTGACGGTCCTGCCCGGCCTCGTCGTCATGGCCGTCGTGCTCGCCACCCACCAGATCGGCACCACCCTGCGAAAGGTCACCTCATGACCCTCTCGACCGCTCCCGCTGCGGCCTTGCCGGCTCCCGCCGGAACCGCTGCGCTGCTCGCCGTCCGCGGCCTCACCGTCGACTACTCCCGCCGAAGCGGTCCCGCCGATCCCGCGGTCGACGGCGTCGATCTCGTCGTCCTTCCCGGTGAGACGACGGCGGTCGTCGGCGAGTCCGGGTCGGGCAAATCGACGACGGCGAACGCCGTCCTCGGACTCCTCCCGGAGACCGCGCGGGTGACCTCAGGAGGGATCCGCCTCGGCGACATCGATCTCACGACGCTGTCCCGGCAGGGCTGGCGCGGGGTGCGCGGGGCGCAGATCGGGTATGTGCCGCAGGACCCCGGGAACTCACTCAACCCGCTGCAGACCGTGGGGACCTCCGTCGCCGAGGCGCTGCGCATCCACAAGCGGGCAGACCGCCGTGCCGCCCGCGCCCAGGTCATCGACCTCCTCGAGCGTGTCGGCATCGACCGGCCCATGATGCGCGCCGATCAGTATCCGCACGAGCTCTCCGGGGGCATGCGCCAGCGGGTGCTCATCGCGGCGGCGATCGCGCTGCGGCCCCGGCTGCTCATCGCCGACGAACCGACCTCGGCGCTCGATGTCACGGTGCAGAAGCGCATCCTCGACCTCCTCGACGAGCTGCGCGCGGAGACGGGCATGGGTGTCCTCCTCATCACCCACGATCTCGCGGTCGCCGGTGAGCGGGCCGACGAGGTCGTCGTCATGCGCGCAGGCCGCGTCGTCGAGACCGGCACGGCTGCCGACCTCTTCTCCCGCCCCGCGGCCGACTACACCGCCCGACTCCTCGCCGACGCCCCTGCGCTGCAGGCACGGACCGGACTCCGGGACCGGGTGGCCCGCGCTGTCGGTGAGCCTGGGGATGCCGGTGCGGTTGTGGGCGCGGATGCGGATGCTGACACGAGCACGGGAGGCGAGAGCCCCTTCGTCGCGGTCGAGGGACTCACACAGATCTACGCCCGCGGGGACGACGCTCCTGGGGAGAACGGGGCTGCTGTGGAGAACGGGTCTGCTGGTGAGAGCGGGAGTGCCGGGGAGAGCGGGACTGCCGGCCGCCTCGGCGAGGTCATCGGGGTCGAGGACGTCTCGCTCACGGTCGCGCGCGGGACGACGCACGGCATCGTCGGGGAGTCCGGGTCGGGGAAGACGACGACGGGCCGGGCGCTCGCCGGGTTCCTCACTCCGCAGGCCGGGACGGTGCGGATCGGGCAGATCGATGCCGCTGACCTCGGCGTCGGCCGGGACCGCCGGGCGAATCTGCGGAGCCTGCGGCGGACCGTCCAGCTCGTCCACCAGAACCCGTACTCGGCGCTCGACCCGCAGCAGTCGATCGGGGCGATCCTCACCGAGCCGCTGCGGAACTTCCGGATCGGAACCCGGGCCGAGCGCGGTGCACGCGTTGCCGCGATGCTCGAGCGGGTCGCACTGCCGTCGTCGTTCCTCGATCGGCGGCCGCGGGAGCTCTCGGGCGGGCAGCTGCAGCGCGTCGCGATCGCCCGTGCGCTCATCGCCGGACCCGAGCTCGTCGTCCTCGACGAGGCGGTCTCCGCCCTCGACGTCACGGTGCAGGCGCAGATCCTCGACCTCCTCGGACAGCTGCAGACCGAGCTGGGACTGACGTACGTCTTCATCTCACACGACCTCTCAATCGTGCGCCAGATCGCTGATACCGTGTCGGTCATGTCGCGCGGACACCTCGTCGAGAGCGGTCGGACGGAGGACCTCTTCACCCGACCGCAGACCGCCTACACGCGCTCGCTCCTCGACGCGATCCCTCGACCGCTGGGCGTGCCGACCCCTGCCGCCGCAACGTCCACTGCACCGGTCACTGCAGCGTCCACTGCGCCGGTCACTGCACCGGCCACCGCCACGACAGAAAGCTGAGACACCGATGACTGAGAACTCTGCGACTGAGAGCCCTGCGACTGAGAGCTCTGCGACTGAAAACCCTGCGATCACCGACGCCGGTCCGACGCTGGGATTCTTCACCCGCCTCCTCGAGGACGCCCCCGCTGACCAGCGGTATCGCTTCGCGCTCGAGCAGATCGAGCAGGCCGAGCGCTTCGGGTTCGGCACGGCGTGGGTCGCCCAGCACCACTTCTCCGCCGCCGAGGGCGGGCTGCCCTCCCCGCTCGTCTTCCTCTCCCACGCCGCTGCGCGGACGGACCGGATCCGGTTGGGCACGGCGATCATCACCCTGCCGATGGAGAACGCGGTGCGCGTGGCCGAGGACGCCGCGGTCGTCGACGTGCTCGCCGGCGGACGGCTGGAGATCGGCCTCGGCTCGGGCGGCAATCCCCGATCGTTCCCGGCCTTCGGGACGACGTTCGATGACCGGCGCGAGGTCTTCGCCGGCAACCTCGCGGCCCTGCGCACGCTGCTCGCCGGCGACGCGCTCGAGACCGGACATCTCCTCTATCCAGGACCGGACCATGTTGGGTCTGCGGGTGGATCGTCCGAGTCGGCGGGCAGGTCTGCCTTGGATGGGTCACCGACCCGGCGCAGGCTCAGCGATCGGCTCTGGCAGGCGACGTTCTCCGCCGGAGGGGCCGGTGCTGCGGGAGCGGCCGGCGACGGTCTCATGCTCTCGCGCACGCAGCCGCGGCCGGGCGACAACCTCGGGGCGAGCCTCGATGAGATCCAGCTGCCCGTCATCGACACGTACCTCGAGGCGCTGCCGGCAGGTGTCGCACCGCGGATCCTCGCGTCGCGGACCGCTGTCGTCGCCGATGCCGAGGACCTGCCCCGCCTCCGCGAGCTCACCGAACCCGCGCTGCGAGCCGAGGCGGACCGGCTCGTCGGATACGACACCTCGGGGCTCACCCTCGACGAGCTGCTCACCGCGACCGACACCTACCTCGGCACGCCCGAGCAGGTCATCGAGCGGCTCGCTGCCGACCGGGTGCTCGGGCGGGTGTCGGATGTCAGCTTCCAGGTCCATTCGGTGCCCGCGACGAACGCGCACACCCTGCGCTCGATCGAGCTGCTCGCCACCGAGGTGGCCCCCGCCCTCGGGTTGCGGGTCGACGGGGCGGATCCGGCGGAGTCCGCGGGGGTCGCACAGGCTGTGGGAATCGCAGAGTCTGCTGGGGTCGCGCCATGACCGACATCATCAACACGCTCGCCGGCATCGCCCCCGGTGACCCGCTCGATCTCGTCCGCGACCACCGTGCGCAGGCGAAGGAGAATGCGCAGCTGAGCTTCGAGGCGCTGCTCGAACCCGAGGACCCCGGCGACTTCTCCCACCGCGATCGCTACGTCGTCGCCGCGTTCACCGCGGGGCTGATCGGGTCGAGCACAGGTGAGGAGTTCTACCGCGATCTGCTCCGCGACGAGGACGAGGCCGCCTCGTGGGCCGTGGCGGAGCTCCTCGACGAGGTCGTCGTCGACCTCGATGCCAGCGGTCCCGTGCGCGGTCCCTTCGGGTCCTACGGTTCTGCGGCCCTGGCCGGGGAGAGCGTCCCCGGACCGGAGCTCGTCGTCGACGCGAAGTCACGGGAGACGCTCGGACCGGTCACCTCGGCGGCGCTCGAGTTCGCCCACCTGCTCGTCCTCCATCCCCGCGATGCCGGGCCGGAGGATCTCGTGCGGCTGCTCGCGGCCGGCTGGGATGAGGACGGGATCGTCACGCTCGCGCAGCTCGTGTCGTTCCTCAACTTCCAGATCCGGCTGAGCGTCGGACTGACCGCGCTCTCGCACGCGCCGGCGGCGGCCGAGGAGCAGGTTCCACTGCGGCCGCTGACCGCCGCGGAGGTCCCGGATCGGGGCACCGCCTCGGCGCCTGATCGGAGCTCTGCCACCGGGAAGGAATCCCCGGACATCGCCGAGGCGCGCGCCCGGGTGAACACGTATCCCGGCCTCAAGCGGCCCGAGGTGTTCCAGCAGGCGGGGCTCGGGTGGGTGCCGTGGATCGCGCCGGTCGCCGAGGCGGATCTCACCGAGACTCAGCGCGATGCCCTCATCGAGGCGGGACGGGCGAAGAATCCGTACTTCCGTCTGCTCGCGCGGGATCCGGCGGCGCTGCGGGCGCGGACGCTGACGGATCTCGACATCTTCTTCAACGTCAGCGACGGGGTCGGGCGGGCGGAGCGGGAGCTCGCGGCGACGGCGGCCTCGCGACTCAACGGGTGCCTGTTCTGCGCGTCGATCCATGCTGATCGCGCGACCGAGGAGTCGGGGCGGCGGGACCTCGTGCAGGCGCTGCTCGATGAAGGGACGGGGACGGCGTCGCGCCTCGGCGATCCGGTGTGGGATGCCGTCGTCGATGCCTCGGTCGCGCTCAGCCTCACGCCGTCGGCGTTCGGACCCGAGCGCGTCGGTGCGCTGCGCGCGGCGGGCCTCGACGATGCGGAGATCGTCGATGTGCTCGGCGGTGCGGCGTTCTTCAACTGGGCGAACCGGCTGATGCTCTCCCTCGGCGAGCCCGAGCTCATCGCGCCGGGGAAGTAGGGCGCGAGGGCAGGGCGCGCGAGACCGGCGCGTGTCAGGCGTTGGGCTGGCAGCTCACGCGACGTCCATGAGCGTCGAGCGAATGAGGAAGCGGTTGCCGGTCGGCGATTCGACGCTGAATCCGCTGCCGCGGCCGGGGACGACGTCGACGGTGAGGTGGGTGTGCTTCCAGTACTCGAACTGCTCGGTCGACATCCAGAAGTCGATGCCCGAGGTCGTCGCCCCGTTCGCGTCGGGTGCGGGCAGGGGCAGGTCGAAGTGGCCGAGGAGGACGTCGGCGTCAGAGGTGATGAAGTCGCCTTCGGGGAAGCACATCGGCGAGGACCCGTCGCAGCAGCCGCCGGACTGATGGAACATCAGCTGGCCGTGCTTGGCGACGAGGTCGCCGAGGAGGTCGACGGCGGCCTGCGTCATCGCGACCCGCGACTTCGACTCCCCTTCGATCGTCGGCGCGGAGTCGAGGACCGCGGCGGACGTCTGCTCGGGCGTCGTCGACGTCTGTTCGGGGGTATCGGTCATGGCACTCCTTCGTGCTTGGGCTGCCCGGGCGGTGCGGCCCCGCAATTCTTCCAGTGGGCTGCTCACTCTGACGTGGGCTGCTTGCCGTTCTGCCTGAACCTCTTCGGCCCGCGCGGCATTCGACAGGCTTCATTCCACACTATGCCGCTGAGCGCTGCGGAACAACAGGACTCGTTCGACAGCTGAATATCGTGCGGCGCAGCTGGATGCCGTGCGGCGCAGGGTGCAGTGGAGAATCTGCGCTCGCAGCTGCGCCGACCTCCGGCACGAAACTGAGACATCCCGGGGTCGGTGAGGGCCTGCGGGCGAGCGCCCAGTTTGCTTCCGATTGCACAATTACCAGGCTCGCTTGAGGGGCCTGATAATTCCGCCACAGCCCCCGGGTTCGACGGCACGCCCGCGCGCACCCAGACCGCCCCACACGACCTCTGGACACCCCGTCACCACACCCCTCCAGGGCGATCTTCCACCGACCGAGAATCACTGAGCTATTCGAAATGAATGAATTCTCTGTTCTAACTGGTTTCGAACTAACCGTTGACTTCAGATGTGATGTGAACTACACTGTTGTCATCAGCCTCGCTGAGGTGGGAAGACAGGTGACCAGCCGTGGAAGACACAACCGAATCCGCTCTTTCCGCGGACGAACCTGGCCGCACACCGTCACGCATCGACATCGATCCCTCGTCTCCGTACGCCGAGGCCGTCGCCTTCTACACCGCCAGCGATCGGGCCCAGATCACGGCATTCGAGGTCACAGCGAAGCTCTTCCTCGCCGATGTCATCGCACACCTCAACCTGCTCAATCCCGACCCCGACCGGCCGTACGAGCACGCGAGCTTCTCCGAGACCGTGCGTCGATTCG
Source organism: Brevibacterium sp. 2SA (assembly GCF_005502845.1). Lineage (NCBI taxonomy): Bacteria > Bacillati > Actinomycetota > Actinomycetes > Micrococcales > Brevibacteriaceae > Brevibacterium > Brevibacterium sp. 2SA. The sequence goes on from NZ_SCMW01000011.1 coordinate 65,767, forward strand.
CCAAGAGCGCCGGCTGTACCGCCGACTGGGACACTGCCGACGACACCGAGGATGCTTCCGCAGGGAAGCCTGGGACCGCCTCGGCGACCCTGCCCGGATTTCCCCGTTTCCGGCCCACGCAGACCTTCAACGGCTGGGTCCACATGCATTCCCACTCCGAAGACATCGCCGAGCTCACCTCGATCCTCGGAACCACCATCGGCAGCACGTACGCTCACGTCACACACGCGATGACGCTCGTCCACGGGCTCCCCAAGTTCCATACCCGCTGCCTGGCCGGAGAATTCACCATCGAACACGTCATCGCCGCGACCCGTCAGTGCGAGAACGTGCACTTCTCACTGCTGCCCGTCATCGACGAATACCTGTGCCAGCGGCGCCCGGATGTCACGATCCAGACCTTCAAGAAGTCACTGAGCATGAAGATCGGCATCCTGCAGCCGCCCGAGGACCGCACGCAAACGGCACACGAGCGGCGGCGCGTATCTCTCACGACGAACCCCGACGGCAGCGCGTGCATGATGCTCACCGGATCCTCTGCCGAACTGCAGGCCTGCTACCTGCGCATCGAGGCATTCGCGAAGGCGATTCGCAATGGCAATACCGCCGCTTTCGCCGATCAGCTGCCCGAGGGTGCCTGCCTCGACGATCTGCGCGGCATCGACGCACTGATGTTCGACATTCTCACCAGCAGCGTTCCCCAGCTGCGCATTCAAGTGCGGGCCCGGGACACCGAAACAGGGTCGACGACGACTCGTGACATCCCGCTCGACCTCGAGAACGTGCAGACAGTCGATGACATGGCTGCCGCGATCCACACGGCGATCGGCATCGACTCTGCGGACGGAATCGACTCTTCGAACGGCATGAGTCCTGCGGCCAGCACTGTCTCCGCGGCAGGCAATGAGGGGTTGTCCGGCGAACCGGAGAAGAACGGCACCGCCGAAACCGTCGGCTCCGGCGATTCTGCCGCCCCACTCACCATTGGGGACAACGGGACCGCCGCCCACCTCGACCCGACGTCGAACGATCGGAAACGCGAGTCCTCGACCGGAATCCGGATGACGCGCCTGGACGGCATCGAGTGCGACGAGCAGGGGCGAGTTGCGTTCTCCCTCGTCCTCGTCAGCCCGACGGCCCCGTACTGGTTGGCAGGGCAGGCGCGCATGATGATCACCGTCCCGTGCATGAGCCTCATGGGCGATTCCGATCTGCCCGGCACCTTCTCCGACGGCACACCCGTCCCCGCCGACACCGCCCGAATGATCGCAGGGAACTGCTCATCGTGGATGCGGATCCTCACCGACCCTGCCACCGGCACTCCGATCGATGCGAAAGCCACGTCGTACTACATTCCCGAAGGCGTCCGGAACACACTGGTCTCCCAATGGCAGTGGTGTTCCATGCCCGGATGCCGCAGGCGCGCCGAGTCCTCCCAGATCGACCACATCATTCCGTTCAACCACGACGATCCCGCCGCCGGCGGGCTCACAGTCTTCGGCAATCTCCACCCGATGTGCGAGCAGCATCATCAGGGCAAAACGGATGGCAGGTACTCGGTTCGGATGAACCGCCCCGGAGTGTTGGAGTTCACGTTCGCCCACGGGACACGTGTGACCACAGTCCCCGGGGAGAACCCTGTCAACGCCGAGAACGCCCGCCTCATCGAGACTCATGGGGACGCTGTTTCCTCCGATCATGCAGCCTCCTTCGACCATGCCGGCACTTCCGAACGTGAAGCTCCTGACCCCAGCCCGCCTCAGGCGGACTCGACTGCCCCAGAGCCCGGGGAGGTGCGGATCTCCAGGGATTGCCCGGGACCGGCCGCAGACAGAGGATCGCCGGGATGGACGAAGCGCACGAGTTCGATTCAAAGGAAGAACCCCGCGAAACAGGAGTGGGTCTGGGACAACGGCGAACCTCCGCCGTTCTGAACCACCGTCATTCGGAACCACCGTCATTCGGAACCACTGTCGTTCCGAACCACTGTCGTTCTGGATCACTGCCGTTCTGGATCACCGCTGTTCTGGATCACCGCTGTTCTGGATCACCGCTGTTGTGAACATCCGCCCCGAATCCGAACCCCCTCGAGTCCCAGCCTGCTCACGTCCGGAATGATCGAACAATTCAGGCCCGCAGCGTCGCGACGACAGAGATCTTGACCGATTCAGTTCGGCCCGGACCCGGCAAGGCGTCGGCGCGGACCCGGCAATGCGTCAACCCGACCCCGCCGACGAACATGCACCCGGCGCGGCACGGACCCGACCCGACCCGGCAGATTAGCGTGGACCCACCCCACCGATAGGCAGGGTCCTGCCCGGCCGACAGATGACTCCCGATCTCACGAATACCGCAGCCCTCCGCTATCGCGCGTCGGTTCGATCCTCCAGCACCCCCTTCGCACCGAACCGCTGCCGGTAACCGGTCGGAGTCAGACCGGTCTCGCGGTGGATGAGCCGACGCAGCGTCGTCGGATCGTCGTAGCCGACCGACCGCGCGATCGCCTCGAAGGTGTCACCGGTCGTCGCGAGGGCATGGTTGGCCCGCTCAACCCTCAGCCTCTGAACGTACTGCGTCACGGTCATCCCCGTCGCCTGCTTGAAGCGACGCTGCAGGGTCCGCGGGTGCGTCGACGTGACCGCAGCAAGGCGACTCAGCGTCAACGACGACCCGAGCTCTCGATCGATCGTCTCCTGCGCGAGCAGAACCACCTCGTCCTGATGCGCCGTCGACGGCAGCTGGGCCATGTACGGCAGCTGCTCGGTCCGCGGCGCATCGGCGAGCATGAACCGCGACGTCCGGATCATCATGCTCGGCCCGAAGAGCGCCTCGACCAACGACAGTGCGAAGTCGAGCCACGCCATGATCCCCGCGGCCGTGATGACATCGCTTTCGTCGATGACCATCCGGCTGGCATCAAGGCGCACGCGCGGAAACCGCCGCGCGAACTCATCGACGAATGCCCAATGCGTCGTCGCCCGTCGATGATCGAGAAGTCCCGTCTCGGCCAGCACGAACACCCCCGCACACAGACCGCACAGCACCGCCCCGTCGGCCCGCTGCGCCAGCGCCCAATCGCGCAGAATCCCGGACTCCCCCATGAGCTCAGGCGCCACGAGACTCGGTGGGAAGATGACATGGGTCGGAGCATGCGGCGTCCCCGGATGCGAATCGAACGTGCACGTCACCGCGTCACCGGTCCACTCCCAATGACTCACCCGCACGCGCCGCTCATCACCGCCGAGCAGCTCGAGCTGCTCATTCGTCACCCGGAACACATCGGTCAGCCCATAGACCGCCGCCAACTGGCAGTCACCGTAGCGGACAACAGCGATCTCCGGACTCCGCCTGTCGCGATCTCCCTGGTACATGTCGTTTGTGACCATAGCGGAATGATATCCCCGTCCATAGGCTGAATGCACAGGTCGGCTTGCAGCATCCACCCGCCGACCCCGTCGCCCACGTGGACCCGGCACTGACGACCACGATGACCCGGCGCCGTCGATGACAACGAAGGAGCATGATTCCCATGACCGAGATCCCCCAGCCCGTCACCCCGTATCTCGAACCTGAAGCCAAGGACCTCGCCGAGGCGACCGCACCGCATCCGCGCATCTACGAAGTCCCGCCGGAGGAAGGCCGCAAGATCCTCCTCGACCTCCAGAGCGGCGAGGGCGTCGAACGCCCGGATGTCGACGAGGAGTGGGTCGACGTCGACGCCGACGAATGGGGCACCGTCAAGACCCGGATCATCCGCCCCAAGGGCGCGACCGGCGACCTCCCCGTCCTCTTCTACATCCACGGCGCCGGCTGGGTCTTCGGCGACGACAAGACCCATGACCGCCTGTTCCGCGAGCTCACCGTCGGCGCGAACGCCGTCGGTGTCTTCCCGGTCTACGACCGCGCCCCGGAGAAGAAGTACCCGACCCAGGTCGAGCAGAACTACGCCGTCGGCCAGTGGGTCGCCGCCAACGGCGCCGACCACGGCATGGACACCTCGCGCATCGCCGTCACCGGCGAATCCGTCGGCGGTGACATGTCCGCCGTCTTCGCCCTGATGAACAAGGATCGCGGCGGCCTCGAGCTCAAGGCACAGGCCCTGCTCTACCCGGTGACGAACGCCGACTTCGACACCCCGTCCTACATCCAGTTCGCCGACGACTACTACCTCACCCGCGACGGCATGAAGTGGTTCTGGGACGCCTACACCACCGACGAGGCACAGCGGAAGGAGAAGTACGCCTCACCGCTGCAGGCCTCACTCGAGGACCTCAGGGGACTGCCCGAGGCTCTCGTCATCACTGACGAGGCCGACGTGCTCCGCGACGAGGGCGAGCAGTACGCGAACAAGCTGCGTGAGGCCGGCGTCCCCGTCACCTCGATGCGGGTGGCCGGCATGGTCCACGACTTCCTGCTCCTCGACAGCCTGCGCGATACGAAGGCCGCGAACCTCGCCCGGGCCGTCGCCATCGACTTCCTCCACAACGCCCTCCACGAGGAGGCGAAGCCCTTCACGAGCTGACCCGCGAGCACGCCAGTCGCGAGCTGAGGGATGAGCCTCTGTCTCCGACGAACGAGCACGAGGGCGGGCCGCCGGCCCGCCCTCGTTGCTAGGCTCGTGTCATGAGCAGCGAACTGAGCCCCGTCCTCCGGCTCATCCCCTATCTCCTGGCCATCACGGCGATCGTCGTCGTCGGGATTCCGGTGGGCCGCGACGTCGACTGGGTGTTCCGGATCCTCATCGGCGCCGTCGCGTACTTCGCGACCTTCTACCTCAGCCGGTTCGTCATCGAGCGTCTCGTCTCACGGGGGAACAGCCTCGGCGAGGATGACGATGACACCCCGACCGGGCACTGACCGCCGACTGAGCCCTGACCTCAGTTCACGAGCCCTGACCTCAGTTCACGAACCCTGACCGTCTACCGACCCCGACACCAGCAGAGTCAGCCGCCCCCTATTTCCTGTCCTGGGCGGGGATGACGACCTTGCGGATGACGATGAGGAACGACGCGGCCACGGGCACGGCGACCACCGCGCCGAGCACCCCGCCGAGCGTGCCGCCGGCGATCGCGGCGATGATGACGAGCGCGCCGGGCACATCGACTGCGGCCTTCATGATGCGGGGGCTGAGCAGGTACGCCTCGACCTGCATGTAGATGAGGTAGTAGATGCCCGCCGCGATGCCGAGTCCGGGCGAGACCATGAGGCACGACGCGGTGATGACGATCGCACCGGAGATCGGACCGATGAGCGGGATGAGCGAGGCGAGGAACGCGACGAACGCGAGCAGCGCCGGCAGCGGTGCCCCGATGATCGTGAGGAAGATCGCCGAGCACACGCCGTTGATGACGCCGAGGGACAGCTGCCCGAGGACGTAGCGTCCGATCGATCGGGTGACCTCCTCGGTGACGGAATCGACGGTGTCGCGCGAGCTCTTCGCCACGAGCGAGAGCATCGCCGACTTGATCGTCGGCAGGGTCACGGCGAAGTAGATCGTGAGGATGACGACGATGATGACGCCGGTGAGGAAGCTGAGGATCCCCGCCCCCACGGATACGACGCCGCCGCCCACGGACAGGACGTTCTTGGGATCGGAGACCCACGAGCTCACGCTCGCGAAGATCGCGTCGAGATCGACCGAGCCGGTGAACCGCCTCTCGAGTTCGTTGACCCACTCCGTCGTCGACAGTCGGGAGATGATTCCCGGCAGATCCCCGATGAACTGCTGGATCTGCGCGATGAGCGTCGGCGCGATGAGGAGGATGATCCCGGCGACGACGAGGATGAAGGCGAGCACCACGGCGATGACCGATAAGGTCCGCGAGAGCTTGCGCGCCACGAGCCACTGCACGATCGGATCGAGCCCGAGCGCGAGGAACAGCGCCAGCCCGATGTAGATGATCACCGTGCCCACCGACTGCAGTGCAGTGATGAGCGCAATGGCCAGACCGACGCCGAGCGTGCCGGTGAACCCGACGCGGAAGGCGCTGGTGATGGGGAGAGATGCGCTGGTCATGCGCCCCAGTCTAGCCAGGAGCCATGCGCTCAGCCGCCGCCACGCGTTAGGATCGGAGGCGAAACCTGAGAAGACCATCAAGAAAGCGAAACGTCGACGATGAGTTCCGAATCCACCGCCATCGATGTCTGGGACTCCCTCCTCGACCCACAAGGCGACTTCTCACTTCCCGACTTCACCGCGGTGACCGCGGAGTCCCTCCTCACCGCCGCCGAGGCGGCCACCTCCTTCGCGCTGTCCGAGGTCGACACGATCGTCGCCGACGAGGCGGACCCGACGTTCGCGACGACGACCGTCCGCTTCGAATCCGCGACCGTGCCGATGGCCCGGCTCGCCGCCCTCGTCCGCACCGTCGAATCCAACCACCTCACCCCCGACCTCACCGACGCCGTCGCCGAGGTGTGGGCTCGGCTGTCGGCGACCCGGACCGCGATCCTGCTCAGCGTCGACCTCTTCCACCGCATCGAGCAGGTCCCGACCACCGACCTCAACCCCGAGGACAAGCGCCAGCAGGAGCTGACGATCGAGAACTTCGTCCGCGCCGGAGCTCGCCTCGGCGACGAGGAGCGCGAGCAGATGGCGACGATCGAGGCCGAGCTCACCGCGCTCTCGACGTCCTTCTCCCGCGCGCTCGGCACCGACACCCGCGAGCTCGCCGTCCACCTCGGCGAGGCCGCCCAGCTCACCGGCCTGAGCGAGGACCAGATCGCGGCCGCCGCCGCCCGTGCCGGCGAGCGCGAGGTCGACGGCTTCCTCCTGCCGCTCAACAACTTCACCCAGCAGCTCGTCCTCGGATCCCTCGACGACCCCGCCACCCGAGAGCACGTCCTGACGAACTCGATGGCCCGCGGCTCCCGCGGCGGCGACGGGGACACCCGCACCCAGGTCGCCGACATCACGGCCCTGCGCGCCCTGCAGGCGAAGCTGCTCGGCTACCCGTCGTACTCCTCGTACGCGATCGACAACCAGACCGCGGGCGGTCCCGACGCCGCCGCGGACATCGTCTCCTCCCTCATCGCCCCCGCGAACGCCCAGCTCACCGCGGAACTCGACACGGTCAAGGACCGCTACGGACTCACCGAGGTGGCCCCTGCCGACGTCATGCACTACCTCGCGAAGTACCGGGCCGACGAATTCGGGGTCGACCCCGACGAGGTCGCGCAGTACTTCGAATTCGACTCAGTGCTCACCGACGGCGTCTTCCGCGCCGCCACCGGTCTCTACGGCATCACGTTCACCCGGCGCGACGGGATCGTCGGCTGGCACGACGACGTCATCGCCGTCGAGGTCACCGATCTCGGCGGACGCACCCTCGGCCTCATCCTCATCGACCCCTTCGCCCGTGACACGAAGCGCGGCGGCGCCTGGATGGACCAGCTCGTCCCCGCGTCCCGGCTGACTGGCCATCTGCCGGTCGTCACCCTCTCCCTCAACCTCGCCAAGCCCGGTCCCGGTCGACCCACGCTGCTCTCCCCCACCGAGCTGACGACCCTCTTCCACGAGTTCGGCCACGTCCTCCACGGTCTCTTCGCGAACTCGACGTACCCGTCGACGGCCGGCACCTCGGTGCCCCGCGACTACGTCGAGTTCCCCTCGCAGTTCAACGAGATGTGGCGCTTCCACCCGCAGGTCCTCCCCCACTACGCGAAGCACGTCAACACGGGCGAGCCGATGCCGCAGGACCTGGTCCAGGCGCTCATCGACAGCGAATCGTTCGGGCAGGGATTCTCGACGATCGAATACCTCGCCGCGGCGATGCTCGACCTCTCCTGGCATTCGCTCGAGGCCGGCGAGCACATCACCGACGTCCTCTCCTTCGAATCCGAGGTCCTCGCGGCATCCGGGTTCTCCCCGCTCGTCCCGCCGCGCTACCGCACGACGTACTTCGGCCACATCTTCGCCTCCGGCTATGCCGCCGGCTACTACTCGTACCTCTACTCCGAGGTCATCGCCGCATGGGTGAGCGAATGGTTCGAATCCCAGGGCGGACTCAATCGGGAGGCCGGTGAGGCGTTCCGCGAGGCGATCCTCGCCCCCGGCTACTCGGTCGACCCGATGACGGCGATCGAGCAGTTCTTCGGCGTCCGCCCCGACGTCGCCCCGGTCCTGCGCCGCCGCGGACTCGCCGAACCGGTGACCGCGGACGAACGCGACTCCGCGGCGGACGCTGAGGCGCACGCAACGGCCCCAGCCGCCGACACTGCCTCTGGCGCCGACACTGCCGACCCTGGCGCAGCTCCGGCCGCCTCCGACACTGCTGCGCCCCCGGATCCGAAGCACCATGCGAACAACACCCGCATCGCCGAGATCCTTGAAACCCACGGCATCGTTCCCCGCGTCCGACTCTTCGATGAGGCCACGCCCACGGCCGCCTCGGCGGCGGAGAAGGTCGGGGTCGAGGTCGGGGCGATCGCCAACAGCCTGATCTTCTCCGCCGGAGGCGACCCGGTGCTCATCATGACCTCGGGCGCGCACCGCGTCGACACCGACCACGTCGCCCGCCTCATCGGCGTCGACGCGCTCGACCGGGCGGACAAGGACCTCGTCCGGGCCGCCACCGGGCAGGTCATCGGCGGTGTCGCCCCGGTCGGCCACCCCGCCCCGATTCCCACGTACATCGACGTCGCCCTGCGCGGCTACCCGGAGCTCTGGGCCGCCGCGGGCACCCCGAACTCGATGATGCCCCTGACCTACGCTCAGCTCGTCGACCTCACCGGCGGGAAGGAGATCGACGTTGTCGCAGACGAATCCTGAGCAGGATCATCTCGACCAGCCGAGCCACCGCCTCGCCGCCTTCGCCTCGTCCCGGGGTCGCTACTATGCGATCTTCCTCGCGGTCTTCTGCGCGGTCCTCATCATCTCGAACATCTCGGCGACGAAGGTCATCGGCTTCGGCCCCATCGTCACCGACGGCGGAGCGTTCCTCTTCCCCATCGCCTACATCCTCGGCGACGTCATCAGCGAGGTCTACGGCTTCAGAGCCGCCCGCAAGGCCGTCATCACCGGTTTCGCCCTGCAGATCCTCGCGACCTTCGTCTTCTGGCTCGTCCTCATCTCCCCGCCGGGACCCGGCTACGAGAACCAGGACGCCTTCGCCGCCGTCCTCGGCTTCTACCCGCGCATCGTCGCAGCCTCACTCGCCGGGTACTTCGTCGGCCAGCTGCTCAACTCCTACGTCCTCGTCGCGGTGAAGAAGCGGATGGGCGAATCGAAGCTGTGGGTCCGGCTGCTCACCTCGACCGGCGTCGGCGAGTTCGTCGACACGCTCCTCTTCTGCACGATCGCCTTCGCCGGGGTCATCCCCGGCTGGGACTTCGTCAACTACGTCGTCGTCGGCTTCGTCTACAAGGTCGCCGTCGAGGTCATCCTCCTGCCGGTCACCTACCGGGTGATCACGGTCGTCAAACGCCACGAACCGAGCTACGGGCAGCCGGGTGACGGGTCACCGGGTCACGCGTAGTAGCGGCCGAGCACCTCGGACTCGAGCTCGGCGAAGCGGCCGTCCTCGATCGCCTGCCGGATCTCGGCGACGAGGCTGACGACGAAGTGCTCGTTGTGGATCGTGCACAGCGTCGAGAAGAGCATCTCCTTGGCCTTGTAGAGATGCCGAAGGTACGCGCGGGAGTAGTTCTCGCACGTGTAGCACGTGCACTCGGGGTCGAGCGGCCCGAAGTCCCGGCGGTACTTCGCCCCGGTGAGGTTGTAGCGTCCGTCGCGGGTGTAGATCGCGGCATTGCGCGCCACCCGTGACGGTGAGACGCAGTCGAAGGTGTCCGCACCGGTGCGGATCGCTTCGAAGAGGTCGTCGGGCTCGGAGATGCCGAGGAGGTGCCGCGGCTTGTCCTCCGGCAGCTCCTCGCACACCCAGCGGATGATCGTGCCGAGGTTCTCCTTCTCCAGGGCCCCGCCGATGCCGAACCCGTCGAAGTCCATCGCACCGAGGTCACGCGCGGCCTTGCGCCGCAGATCCTCGTACTGCGCTCCCTGGAGCACGCCGAAGAGCGCCTGGTAGGGCCGGTGGGTCCGCTCGGCGGTGAGCCTCCGGTGCTCCTCGATGCAGCGGATCGCCCACAACCGGGTCCGCTCGAGCGAGGTCTCCTGGTAGCCGCGGGTGTTGACGAGCGTCGTCAGCTCGTCGAAGGCGAACATGATGTCGGCGCCGAGCTCATGCTGGACGCGCATCGAGACCTCCGGGGTGAAGCGGTGCATCGTCCCGTCGAGGTGCGACTTGAATGTCACCCCGTCGTCGTCGACGTTCGACAGCCGCTCCTTGCCCACGGCGATCGCATCGTCGTTCTGCTCGCCGGTGACCTCCATCGAGATGACCTTCTTGAATCCCGCACCGAGGCTCATCACCTGGAAGCCGCCGGAATCCGTGAACGTCGGGCCGGGCCAGTTCATGAATCGGCCGAGACCGCCGGCCTCGTCGACGATGTCCGAACCGGGCTGGAGGTAGAGGTGGTAGGCGTTGGCGAGGACGGCCTGCCCGCCGAGGGCCGCGACGTCCTCGGGCTTGACGGCCTTGACCGTGGCCTTCGTGCCGACCGGGATGAAGGCGGGGGTGCGGATCTGCCCGTGCGGGGTCGTGATGACGCCGGTGCGCCCGCCCGTCTCGAGCCGAGTGCCGACCTCGAAGCCGAACTGCGAACGGTCGTTGATGGGCGCTGTCTCAGATGCTGCGGGCGATTCGATTTCGGTCACCCGCCAAGTTTAACTGGGTGGATGGCCCCGACCGTCAGCGCCGTCCTCGACGGCTCCTCCCCTCCCACCGTCCTCGACGGCGGGCTCGGCACCGCCCTCGAGGCGCGCGGGCTCGACCTCGACCACGACCTGTGGTCGGCGGCCCTGCTGCGTGAGAGACCGGAGATCCTCGCCGAGGTGCACGCCGCCTTCGCCGCTGCCGGTGCCCAGGTGCTCACGACCGCGAGCTATCAGATCAGCCCGCTCGGCCTCGCCCGCGCGGGTCTCTCACCGGCCGCGGGGCGGGCGCTCATCACCGACAGCGTCGCTGTGGCCAGGGAGGCAGCGGCGAGGGAGGCCGCGGCAAGGAAGGCCGCGGCCGGCGCGGCGCTCATCGCCGGCTCGGTCGGACCGTACGGGGCCGCCCTCGGCGACGGCTCGGAGTACACCGGCGACTACCGGCTCACCGCCGGCGAGTTCGCCGCCTTCCACCGTCCCCGTATCGACGCTCTCGTCGACTCCGGGGTCGACGTCCTCGCGCTCGAGACGCAGCCGTGCCTGCCGGAGATCCGGGTCCTCGCCGAGCTCGTCGACGCCCACGCCGTGCCCGCCTGGCTCACGGTCACCCTGTCCGATGACGGCACTCACCTGCCCGACGGCACCCCGCTGTCGGCCGTCGCCGAGGCGGTCGCGGGCACCCCGCTGATCCGGGGCCTCGGCGTCAACTGCGTCCGCCCGTCTCTCGTCGCCCCCGCGCTCGCGGCGCTGGCCGCGGCCACCGACCTGCCGCTCATCGCCTATCCGAACTCGGGTGAGACCTATGACGCCGCGACGATGAGGTGGACGACCGGGGCCGCGACTCCGGCCGCGTGGCCCGTCGCGACGTGGACCCGCCTCGGCGCCCGCCTCATCGGCGGCTGCTGCCGGACGACCCCGGACGACATCGCCGTCCTCGCCGGCCGGCTCAGAGCATCTTCCCCGGGTTGAGGATGCCGAGCGGGTCGAGCGCGTCCTTGATCGCGCGGTGCATCCGCACCGCCCCGGCATCGAGCTCCCGGCCCAGCCACTCGCGTTTCAGGTAGCCGACCCCGTGCTCGCCGGTGATCGTCCCCCCGAGGTCGAGGCCGAGCTGCATGATCTCGGCGAACGCCGCCTGCGCCTGCGCGACCATCGCCTCGTCCCGGGCGTCGAAGACGACGCTCGGATGCATGTTCCCGTCCCCGGCATGACCGGCGGTGGCGACCTCGACGTCGTACGTCTCGTCGATGAGCCGCAGCCGCCGGAAGAACTCGCCGAGGCGGGACCGGGGCACGCAGACGTCGTCGACGAGCTCCCCGCCGCCGATCCCAGTGGCGTACTGCTCCATCGCCGGTGCCACGGCCCGCCGGGCGGCGACGAGGAGGTCGCTGTCGGCGGGATCGTCGGAGACGACGACCTCGGTGGCCCCGTGCGCGGTCGCGATCTCCGCGAACCGGGCGAGCTCGGCCCGGCCGTCAGCGCCCGGGGCATCGGATTGGACGAGGAGGAGCGCACCGGCGTCGGCGGGCAGACCGAAGTCGCCGTAGGCGTTGATCATCGCCATCGTCGCCCCGTCGAGGAACTCGAGCATCGACGGCGCCGCCCCGGCCGCCATGAACGCCGAGACCGTGGCCCCGGCCGCCTCGGTGTCGGGGAAGATCCCGACCCCCGTCACCGGTGCCGGCAGTGCCGGGGTGAGTCCGAGGGTGATCTCGACGATGACGCCGAGGCTGCCCTCGGAACCAGTGAAGAGCGCGGCGAGGTCGAGGCCGGCGACCCCCTTCGCCGTCTCCCGGCCGAGGCGGGTGAGCGTGCCGTCGGCGAGGACGACGGTGAGTGCGCGCACGTAGTCCTTCGTCACCCCGTACTTGACACAGCACATGCCCCCGGCGTTCGTCGCGACGTTGCCGCCGATCGTCGAGATCGCCACCGATCCGGGGTCCGGCGGGTAGGCGAGCCCTTCGGCGGCAAGCGCCACTTTGAGGTCGGCGTTGATGACCCCGGGCTGGACCCGGCAGAGCTGGTTGACGGAATCGATCTCGAGGATCTCCGTCAGCCCCGCGACATTGAGCAGGAGCGCCCCGTCGACGGCGTTGGCACCGCCGGACAGACCGGTCCGCGCTCCCTGGGTGACGACGGGGATGCGGTGCGCGGTGGCGAAGCGCATGACCGCGACGACGTCGTCGACGGTGCGGGCGCGGACGAGGGCGAGCGCCTCCCCCGCCGGACAGAAGAGGGCCCGATCGGAGCGGTAGCCGTCGACGACATCGCGGTCGGTGACGAGCGCCCCTGGGCTCAGCTGCGCGGCGAGGTCGGCGAGCTCGGGCATCAGCGGGCGGCGAAGTCCGCGGCGACGGCACGCACCCGGTCGAGCGCCTCGTCGGCGCCGATGCTCACGCGCACCCCGCCGGCCAGACGGCGGATCGCCACGGCCTGGGCGCCGCACGCCTCTTCGAACGCCTCGGCATCCTCATCGCTGAGCGCGATCCACACGTAGTTGCCCTGCGCATCGGGGACGTCGAACCCGAGGGCACGCAGGTCGGCGGCGAACTGGTCGCGGGTGGCCGCGACCTCCTTGGCCCGGACGAGGACCTCATCGGTGCGGGCCAGCGACTCCGCGGCCGCGGCCTGGGCGGCGGCGGTGACGCTGAACGGAGCGACGACCTGACGCAGCGCGGTCGCGATCTCCGGGTCGGCGACCCCGTAGCCGACGCGCAGGCCCGCGAGCCCGTGCGCCTTCGAGAACGTGCGGGCGAGGACGAGGTTGGGGTACTCGCGGAAGGCCGCGAGCCCGTCGACCGCCTCCGCGTCGGTGGCGAACTCCCAGTACGCCTCGTCGAGGGCGACGATGACGTCGCCCGGGACCTCGGCCATGAAGCCCTCGAGCTCCGCGGTGCGCACGGACGGTCCGGTGGGATTGTTCGGCGAGCAGAGGAGGACGAGACGGGTCGTCTCGTCGATCTCCGCGAGCATCCCGGCGAAGTCGTGCCGACCGTCGGGCAGGAGGGGCACGGCCCGCTTCTCCGCCCCGCGGGCGGCGGCGAGGATCGGGTACATCTCGAACGACGGCCACGGGTAGACGACGGAGGTGCCGGCCTCGAGGGTGATGTTCGTCAGCGCCGAGAGGATCTCCGAGGCCCCCGCCCCGGTGACGACCTCGGACGGGTCGACGTCGAGGTAGGCGGCGAGATCGGCGACGAGACCCGTCGACTTCGGATCGGGGTAGGCCGCCGGAGTCTGCGTGGCCGCGACGACGGCGTCATGGACGCCCGGCAGCGGTGAGAGGTGATTCTCGTTCGACGACAGCTTGTACGGGGTCAGTCCCGGGGCGTCGGCCGGGGGCTTGCCCGGCTTGTAGGGCGGGAACTGGGACAGCGCATCACGAAGGAGGAATCGTTTCGACATGGTCTTATCGTGACACACGCAACAGGCGCAGGGCACGGCGGGGACGAAGATGGCCCTGCAGTCACGTGATTCTGCAGGGCCACCGGGGATGAGTCGCGGACTCGAGGGGCATCCGGACTCGGTGGGTGGTCGCCGCCGGATGCGAAGCGGCCGTGGGTGGCGGCCCCTTCTGCAGAAGTAGACCCGCGGGAGGCGCCCTTCGTTCGCGAGATCGGGTGAATTCTTCGTCACAGCCGCAGCTGCCGGCGATCACTGGCGTCCTGCCGACGGCTCCAGACATCCTGCCGACGATCGCACGTGAGCGATTGTGGGATGGCAGTGGGGAAACTAGAATATTCAATCAGCGCTTCCCCGCTTTCCGCGCCCGCCGCCGACGCTGCGCCCTCCCCGTGAGCAGCGACGCCCTGATCCCCACCCGAGGCAGAGAACCGATGTCCGACCCCAGGATTCCCGACTCCGCTTCCGACGACCCGGAATCTGCGGCACGCAAGGCCGAACACGACGCCGAATACGACTCAGAATCCGCCGCATCCGCCGCGGAGGACCCCGAGGCCGCGGAGCGCGAGGCCGCCGACGCCGAGCTCTGCACGGTCATCGTCGACCGCGGTCCCGATTCCGAAGCCGGTCGCCGCGCATTCGCGCAGCTCTACGCCCGCCACCGCCTGCCGGCCCTCCACTTCGCTCTGCGGCTGACGGGCGACTACACCCGCGCCGAGGATGCCGTGGCCGAGGCGTTCGCGAAGATCTGGCGCGCGTGGGGCAACGGCGCCGGTCCGCAGGAGTCCTTCAAGTCCTACCTCATGACCGCGGTGCGCTCGGAGTCGTTCCGGCTCACCGCGATGACGGGGGCGACGACGACCGTCGAACCCGACGTGCTGGCGTTCCTCGCCGGCGGCACGAGCCGGGACCATGCGAGCGAGGTCTCCGAACGCGACCAGCTGGGCCGCGCCTTCCGGACTCTGCCGGCGACGTGGCAGACGGCGATCACGCTCATCGACATCGACGGCACCCCGACCGCTGCCGCCGCGGAGTCGCTGGGACTGTCGGTCAACTCGTTCCATTCGCTCCTCCACCGCGCCCGGGAGGGTCTGCGGACGGCGTACCTGCAGGAGCATGTCGAACCGGCGAAGCCGTCGTGTGCGGAGTACTCCTCGGAGCTCGCGCGCTACGTCCGCAATCAGCTCGGCATCAAACGCGGAAAGTCGGTCGAGACGCACCTGCGCCACTGCCGCTACTGTCGCCGCCAGTCCGTGCTGCTGACGAAGATCAACACGAAGCTCGGGGCGTGGCTCACCCCCGCCGTCCTCGCCGGCGCTCTCATCGAGTCCGAGCAGTTCCCGGAGGCTCTCGCTGGAGCCGCCGGCGGTGCCACCGCGCCCGACGCCTCTGCCGCGCAGAACTCCGAGACCGTGTTCTTCAGTCCGGAGTCGGCCGGCGGTCAGGGAGGCTCGTCGGGCACAGGATCCGGGTTCGCCCTCGGCCTCAAGATCGCCGCGGCCGTCGTCATCGCGACGGCGGCGATCGCCGCGGGCGTCTGGGCACTCAACCCGAACCGGGGCACCCCGGAGGCCGAAGGGCCGACGTCGTCACCGGTGCAGCCGGAGACCGGCCTGACCGACGACGACCTCGGCGATGATGTGCGCTCGCCGGCGGCACCGCCGGAGGCCGGGTCTCCCGACGCCGAGGATCCCGCGGGCCCCGACGACGAGGGCCCCCGCAACGCGGCTCCGGTTCCGGCGCAGCCGCGGGTCCCGGCGCCCCCGGCCCCGGGAGAGCCCGGCGGGCCGAACGCGGAACCGCCGGCACCGCGCGACCCCGGCCCCGGCAACCCGGGTCCTGGAGATCCCGGTCCCGGCGATCCAGGCCCAGGAGACCCCGGCCCCGGGGAG
>NZ_SCMW01000012.1:0-79299 GCF_005502845.1 Brevibacterium sp. 2SA
GTCATCCGGGCGGCCAGGGCGTCGGTGGCCTCTGGCGTGCCGAGGGCCTGTGCGGCGTCCTTGATCGGACGGTATCCGGTGCAGCGGCAGAGGTTGCCCGAGAGCGCGTGGAGATCGAACTCCTCCCGTCCGGGGCGGTAGTATTCGGCGGCCATCGAGCAGATGAAGCCGGGTGTGCAGTAGCCGCACTGGGATCCCCCGCGCACGGCCATCTCCTCGGCGACGGGGTGGATGTGGTCACCGGCCGAGAGTCCCTCGGCCGTGATGACCTCCTGGCCGTCGAGGGCCGCGGCCGGCAGGAGACAGGAATTCACCGACGTCCAGCGGGTCGTGCCGTCGCCGTCGGGTCGCGCGATGAGGATCGCGCAGGCTCCGCATTCGCCTTCCGCGCAGCCTTCCTTGGCTGCGGTCAGGCCCTCGCCGCGGAGGAAGTCGAGGGCATTGGTATGGGTGGGGCCGTCGAAATCGTGATCGGTGCCGTTGACCGAGATCCGACAGGCCGGGCGTTCCGTGGTCGACGCTGACATCGCACTCACCTCCTGCGCCTCAGCGAGGAGGCGCACAGTGCATGGTTGGAACAGTTGCGCTGGCTCTCCGAGACTTCTGGTTATCCATGCGAACAGCAGCGGAGAGCGGTCGGCGGGGCATCATCGCCCCGCGGGCGTCAGTCGCCGTGGGCGATCTGCCCTTTCCCCCACGCGGTGTGCTCCGTCACAGTGCTCATCCTCCCAAGATAGCCGAAATGGGACCGCGAACGAAGTAGAGGACGAATCCGGCCGAGACGATCCACAGCAGCCAGTGGACGTGCTGTCCGCGACGGCTGAACGCGTGGATGAGGGCCCACGAGATGAAGCCGACGCCGATGCCGTTGGCGATCGAGTAGGTCAGCGGCATCGTCACCATGGTGAGGAAGACCGGCAGCGAGGTGCGGAAGTCGCTGAGGTCGATCTCCCGGATCTGCGTGACCATCATGGCGCCGACGACGACGAGGGCGGCGGCTCCGGCCTCCATCGGGATGACGCCGATGAGCGGGGCGAAGAACATCGAGAGGAGGAAGAGCACGCCGGTGACGATCGCTGCCAGTCCGGTTCTCGCGCCTTCGGCGATGCCGGCGGCGGAGTCGACGAACACCGTGTTCGACGAGGCGGACGCGCCACCGCCGGCGACGGCGCCGAGGCCCTCGATGACGAACGCGCTGCGGATGCGGGGGAACATGCCGTCCTTCGTCTGGAGTCCCGCGCTGCGGGCCAGACCCGTCATCGTGCCCATCGCATCGAAGAAGTTCGTGAACACGAGGGTGAAGACGAGCATCGTCGCAGCGAGCACGCCGATGCGCTCGAAGGCCCCGAAGAGGTCGAACGCGCCGATGAGCCCGAAGTCGGGCAGCGCGACGATCTGGTCGGGCAGCTGCGGGGCACTGAGGTTCCAGCCGGCCGGGTCGGGGTTGACCGGGTCGCCGACGGTGCCGAGCTTCGCGAACGCCTGGATGATGATCGCGGCGATCGTCGCGACGATCATGCCGATGAGGATGCCGCCGGGCACCTTCCTCGCGACGAGGACGCCGATGAGGATGAGGGCGCCGATGAACACGAGCGTCGGCAGCGAGGTGATCGACCCGTCCTGTCCCAGCTGGACGGGCGGACCGGCCGGGGTGCGGGTGACGAATCCGGAGTTGACGAACCCGATGAACGCGATGAAGAGGCCGATGCCGACGGTGATGGCGATCTTGAGCGCGTGGGGAACCGCGTTGAAGATCGCCGTGCGGATGCCGGTGGCGCCGAGGAGGACGATGATGATGCCGTTGATGATGACGAGCCCCATCGCCTCGGCCCAGGTCACCTCCTGGACGACGGAGACGGCGAGGAAGCTGTTCATCCCCAGGCCGGCGGCGAGCGCGAACGGCAGCCGGGCGACGACGCCGAAGAGGATCGTGATGAGTCCCGCGACGAGCCCGGTGACGGCCGTGAGCTGGGCGAAGTCGAGCGTGCCGCCGGCGACGTCGGCGGAGCCGCCGAGGATGAGCGGGTTGAGCACGACGATGTAGGCCATCGCGACGAAGGCGACGATGCCTCCGCGGATCTCCTGCTTGACCGAGGAACCGCGCTTGGTTATCTCGAAGAATCTGTCCAGTGCGCCTGAACTGCGGGCGGCGGCGTCCGTGTCCTGCCGCTGGTCATCGTCCGACACTTCTTTGTCTGCCATTGTCATGGACCACCTCACAATGTTCGATTTGGTCGACTGCGACATCGTCGTCGCAGTCCTGCGCCTTGAACGTGCGCAATGAAAGAGAAACACCCTTCCATGATGCGGAAAAGTATTTCTATTTCATCCCGACAGTCTCGCGTCTCACGGTCGGTGTGTCAATCGTCACAGGCGAAGTGCAACCCATTCGAGACCCCGGCCGTGACCGGCCCGGACACACGAAAACCCCCGGCTGACCAGGGGTTTTCATTGGCGGTGGCGGTGGGATTTGAACCCACGGTACGGGGTTACCGTACACAACATTTCGAGTGTTGCACCTTCGGCCGCTCGGACACGCCACCGCCGACAACAATACAGTCGGTGCCGGGAGCGGGCCAAATCGGATCGGGGTGAGTGCGGTCACGTCCCCCGCCTGGCGGTGAAGAAGTCGGTGAGCAGGGCCGCCGCTGCGCTCTCCTGCACTCCGGAGTAGACCTCGGGGTGGTGGAGGGCCGCCCGATCGCGCGGCAGGTCCCACACCGATCCGACAGCTCCGGCCTTCTCGTCGAAGGCGCCGAAGACGAGGCGCGCGACCCGGGCGCCGATGAGCGCCCCGGCGCACATCGCGCACGGCTCGAGGGTGACGACGAGAGTGCACCCGTCGAGGCGCCACCGCCCGGTCGTCGCGGCGGCCTGCCGCAGGGCCAGGAGCTCGGCATGGCCGAGCGGATCCTCATCGACCTCCCGCCGGTTGTGGCCGGTCCCGATGACCCGCCCGTCGGGGTCGAGGACGACGGCCCCGACGGGAACGTCGTCGTGCGCGGGCGCCCGGGCGGCCTCGGCGAGGGCGAGGGCCATCCACGCGGAGAAGTGGGCATGCCCGCCGAAGCCGAGCTCATCGGCACGGGTGACGTGGCTCAGCGGGCGGCCTCGAGCTGATCGGCGAAGCCGACGGTCTCCCCGACGTGGGCGACGACGCGCGCCGGATCCGAGGGGTACTTCTCGACCTGCTCGATGAGGTCGGCAGGGGCGAGTCCGCGGTCGGCGAAGATGTCGGCGTCGCCGCCCCATTCGCCGTCGCCGTCGAAGTCGAGCATCTCGACCTCGTCCTCGACGTCGTCGTCCTCGTCATCGGCGTCCGGCTCCTCCTCGTCGAGCCCGAACTCCTCCTCCGGTTCGGCTTCGTACGCGTCGTCCGGGGAGTCGAGGTAGTCGGCGAAGATCTCGGCGAACGGGCTGAGCTCGACGGCGCCGAGATCCGAGATGAAGACCTTGACCTCGTTGTCCGCGGCGAGGCGGACGAGTCCGAACCATTCGTCCTCGTGTTCGATGACGGCCACGGCCTCTCCGTCGTCGGTTCCCGCACTCCGCATCATGTCGACAAGGCTGTCGAGGTCCGTGGCGTCGCGGACGTCGACATCGAGAGCGCGGAATCCGTCGCTCGACTCGGCAAGGATCTCAGTGAAGTAGGACATGACTCCATTGTGGCCTCTTCCCCCGGCTTTCACCACAGCCGATTCCCGTACCATCTGAGTATGCGCCTTCACGTAGCCGACCACCCCCTCATCGCCCACAAGCTCAGCGTTCTCCGAGATGAGAACACCGACTCCGCGCGCTTCCGGCAGCTCACCGAGGAGCTCGTCATGCTGCTCGCCTACGAGGCGACCAGGTCCCTGGCCGTCGAGGACCGCGCGGTCACGACCCCGGTGGCGACGTTCACCGGGACCCGGATGGCCGAACCCCGTCCCGTCGTCGTCCCGATCCTGCGGGCGGGCCTCGGCATGCTCGACGGGATGCTGCGCATCCTCCCCACCGCCGAGGTGGGCTTCCTCGGGATGGTCCGCGACGAGGAGACCTTCGAGCCGACCGCGTACGCCGATCGCCTTCCCGATGACCTCAGCGGGCGGCAGATCTTCGTCGTCGACCCGATGCTCGCCACCGGGGGGACGCTGGCGATGGCCATCGACTTCCTCCTGGCCCGCGGTGCCCGCGACGTCACCGCCGTCTGCCTCGTCTCCGCACCGGAGGGCGTCGAGCGCATCGAACGCGACTACGGGGCCTCGGCGAACGTCGAGATCTACACCGCGGCCCTCGACGAGCGCCTCAACGAGCTCGGCTACATCGTGCCCGGCCTCGGCGACGCCGGCGACCGGATGTACGGCATCGTCGACTGAGCGGATTCGTCACAAACCGTCACATTCGTCTCAGAACCCGGCGATCCTTTGCCCGGGCGGACGCGTGTGACGAATAATGAAGGCATGACCTCTGCGAATCACGAAGCGCGAATGCGCACGGCATCGATGTGTATGCCCTGCGTTCGTCGTCGGTGATCGCCCTTCCGCTGTCCGGCTGCGAACGAGTGCAGACACGTCGCGCAGCGGACTCCATCGCATCACCCAGAGGACAGACATGCCGAATCCCGAACCGAACTACGTCCACCCCCGCAGCGCCGTCGCCGTGCGCCGCGCCGGAGCCAGGCTGAGCGCCGTGGACCCGCAGAACCCGCCGCACACCTTTGGGCCCTCCGGGGTCGTGCCCTCGCCGAAGGCGGCGCGCGGCATCATCGTCTACATCGGCCTCGACGAGTCGAAGGCCGCCGCGGACGGCACGAATCTCTCCGCGATCGCCGGTGAGCTCCAGGCGTACGCGAAGGAGCTCGCCTCCCAGGCCGAGACCCAGGCCGTCATCGCCCTGGCCCCGGAGGGCCGCGGCAGCGACATCGACGCCGTGCGCGCCGTCGCCAACGGCTCCCCCGCCGCGTCGGGAACCCCGGCCGGCACCCATGGCCCGGTGCGCTCGCGCATTCCCAACCGCATCCATCCGCCGGCCCTGCGCGAGACCGAGGCCGGTCCCGCCGAGCGTCTGCGCATCGACATCCCGCGCCGCGAGGTCCGCATCGACGGCGATCTCGTCGATGTCACGACGAAGGAGTTCGACCTCCTCGCCACCCTCGTCTCCCATGCCGATGAGACGCTGCCGCGCGAGGCCCTCATCGCCGCCGTGTGGTCGGGGGCCGAGGAACCGGACGAGCGCACCGTCGACGTCCACATCCGCCGTCTGCGCCGCCGCCTCGGCGAGCACTCCTCGGTCATCCGCACGATGCGCGGCGCCGGATACCGCTACGACACACATCCCGACGTCACCGTGTGGTCGGCCACCGCCCATCGGTGAGCCGGCCCATCGGTGAACGAGCACTGAGACGCACGTCGCACGACCCGCCCAGCAGGAGGCCAGGGTTCGCGGTTAAGATTCCTAATCGATGAATCAGGCATATCCCAGGCCCGGGCGCGCACGGAAGTCCGCGAAGGGCATCACCGCACTCGTCGTCGGCCTTCTCTACGCCGCGTTCCTCGTCCTCCACGAGCTGGTGCCCGCCCGCGGCGGCATCGCCCTGCTCGTCGAGAGCGTCCTGCCGTGGACGGGGCTGATCATCGGGCTCGTCCTGCTCACGATGCTCTTCCGGTTCTCCGTGCTCTCGGTCATCGGCGTGCTCGTCCCCGCGCTCGTGTGGGGCGTGATGTTCGGCGGACCGCTCCTGCCGGGCCGCGATGCCGGCACCCCGGACCTCACCGTCGCCACGCAGAACGTCGGGGCCAGGCTGCCGGAGCCGACGGCCACGGCGCAGAACATCGTCGCCGCCGATCCCGACATCGTCACGATGCAGGAGCTCGCGTCTTTGTCCGGGCAGATCATCCAGGACGAGCTCAACGCCTCGTTCGCCCACTCGGAGGTCGTCGACACCCTCGGGGTGTGGTCGAAGTGGCCGATGTCGACGCCGGAGGAGATCGACCTCGGGCTGCAGTGGCCGCGGGCCTTCGCGACGACGATCGCCACCGATCACGGCGACATCAGGTTCTACGCCGTCCACATGCCCTCGGTGAGGCCTGGCCAGGAGGGGATGCGCAACGCAGCCCTGCGCCGTCTCTCGACCGTCATCGAGGGCGATGACGCGGAGCAGATCATCGTCGCCGGCGACTTCAACACCGCCTCGACGGACCGGAACTTCGACGAGCTCGTCCCGCCGCTCAAGGACACCCGCGTCGAGGCGCGCGGGGGCTTCGGCTTCACGTGGCCGGCGCGGTTCCCCGTCACCCGCCTCGACCACATCCTCTACCGCGGGTTCACCGCGACCTCGGACAGGGTCCTCGGCGAGGGCACGAGCGACCACCGCGCGGTCATCGCCGGACTCGATCTCGCCTGAGACTCGATCTCGCCTCACCGGCGCGCGGGCTCAGCTCGTGCACTGTCCCGTCGGCACCGGGGTCGTGTTCGCCACGCCGGCCTGGAGTTCGTCGCGGATCTCGGCGCGGGTGAGCGCGTAGCCGGTCTCCTCATCCGTGGCCGAGCGGGCGAAGACCATGCCGACGACGTTGCCGCCGGAGTCGATGAGCGGTCCCCCGGAATTGCCCTCGCGGACGATGCCGCGCAGCGAGTAGACGTCACGCACGACGCTGCTCTGGTCGTAGATGTCGAGGCCGCGGGCGTTGATCTGCTCGCGCACGCGGGTCGGGGAGATCGTGTAGGGCCCGTTGGCGGGGAATCCGACGACGACGGAGTCGTCCCCGGGTCCGAGCGGACTGCCGAACTCGAGGGCGGGAGCATCGAGTTCGGGGACCCGGAGGACGGCGACGTCGGCTTCCGGATCGAATTCGACGACCTCGGCGGAATAGGGGCGCCCGGTCCCGCCGACCTGGACGGCGAGACTCGTCGATCCGGCGATGACGTGGGCGTTCGTCGCCACGAGGCCGTCGTCGTAGACGAAGCCGGAGCCCTCGGAGCCGGCCCGACACGTCGTCGTCGTGGTCGTGATCTTCACGACCGACTCCTCAACGCTGCGACCGACCTCGACCATGTCGGCGTCGGGTTCGCCGACCCCGCGGATCTCCTCGGTCTGCCCGGAGAAGACCTGCGGGAAGCCCGTGGCGCGCAGGGTCGAGGCGAGATCGCCGAGCGCGCTCTGCGAGGAGTACGGGATCGTCCGGTCGATCGCGGCGATGACCCCGGAATCGGCGACCCACTGGTTGGGCCCCACCAGCGGGGTGGCGCGGATGAAGCCGGCGGCGAGCCAGACGACGAGGACGTAGACGACGCCGGCGGTCACGGTGCCCCCGATCGCGTCGATGCCCCGTCCGAGCTCGGAGTCCATGGCGCGTTTGATCCACGTGCCGATCCCGTTGCCGGCGAAGGCGAAGAGGACGCTGAGCACGAGCGGCATCGCCGCGAGCAGCGCGACGACGCCGGGATTGCCCATCGCCGAGGTGCCGGCGGAGAGGTTCTCGACGAGCGGGGAGAGCAGTCGTCCGGCGATCCATCCGACGACGAAGCCGACGACCGTGCACAGCCCGACGACGAAGCCCTGCCGGAACCCGGCGAAGAGGGCGCCGATGCCGAGGAGGACGATGATGATGTCGACGATGATCACGACACGGCCTTCGCCTCGGCGCGGGAGGCGGACAGCAGCCGGTCGCGGGCACCGGCGAATTCGCGGAGCTCGAAGTTCTCGATCTCCTTCTCACGGCTGCCGCCGATGCCGGCGAGCAGGCGCATGCGCGTCGTCGACAGCTTCCCGGCGAGCCGGATCATCGTCGCCATCTCCGCCTTGCCGCCGGGGAACGAACCAGCCCACCGGCGGCCGTACTTCCGGCCCTTCCACGTGCCGAGCATGTCCGCCTCGGCGTGGGAGAGCCACCCGGAGTTCGCGTAGTCGCCGAGCATGTTGAGCGTGTGGAGGCGCTCGCTGCGGCGCAGCAGCAGCCCGAGGACGACCCAGCAGGTCGTGAGGATGAAGCTCAGGACGATGAGTCCGACGATCTGGGCGATCGGGCTGATGAGCTGGAGACCGGTCATCGACCCGTTCCAGATCGCGTGGAGGCACATGCCGATGAAGAGTCCGGGCAGCCACATGAGGACGACGGCCCACCACGGCCATTTGCGGGCGGCGAAGCCGATCGTCACCCCCGCCCAGCTCGAGAACGCGGTGTGGAGCAGCGGCGAGCACAGGCAGCGGAGGACGAAGGTGATCCACAGCCCCGAGGTGCTCTCCTGCCACGCGGTGCCGAGGTAGAGGACGTTCTCGGTGAAGGCGAAGCCCGCGCCGATGAGGGCACCGTAGACGAGGCCGTCGAGGGGGCCTTCGAAGTGCCGGCGGGCGGCGAGGACGAGGACGACGAGGAGCGAGGTCTTCATCGTCTCCTCGACGATCGGGGCCTGCACGACGGTGGCGAAGACGTCGGGCATCCCGCCGACCCCGACGAGGAAGAGGGCGACCTCGCTGACGAGGGAGACGAAGAGGGTGAGGATGACCGAGGCGACCGCACCCCAGAGGAGGCAGAGGCCGAGGAGGATCTTCGGCTGCGGCTTCCATCGGTCGAGCCACAGGACGTAGGCGATGATCGCGACGAGCGGGATCGCCGAGAGCCCGATGAGGGCGAAGAGCCTGGCCCCGAACTGGAAGCCGCCGGCGACGGCCATGACGAGGAGGCCGAAGACGAGGGCGCACACCGCGAAGATCGCGATCGCGAGGCGGATGACGTTCGTCGTCGATCCGGGTTCCTCGGGCGGCTGAGTGCGGCGGACCGCTCCCGTCCACGGGGTCTCCGACACCCGGTGATCGGGGGTCTGCATGGACGCGCGCACCCGCATCTCCTGTGTCACGGTCGGGGCGAAGCGCGGCTGTTCGTAGACTCGGCGGGGCCCCTGCCCCGGGTGCGGGATCCCCGGCTGCGAGTCGACCGGCCGTCCGTGGTGGACCGGGGGGCCGGGATAGACGGGTCGACCGGCAGGATCGCCGCGGCGCTGCTGCGGTCGTCGGGTCTGCTCCTCCTGCGGACGCGGGCGGAAGCGCTCATCGCTGCGCCGCGGATCGACCTGGGGAGGCCGGACGAACCCGGGTGGCCCTGCCATGGGCGGCCGTCCCGGGAACTGCTGCGGGCCCATCGCCTGCCGCGGTCCGGGCTGCGGGTTCCCGTGCGGGCCGGGGCCCTGGTTCGGGCCCGCCTGTCTTGGGCCGACCTGTTCCGACATAGTCCGTCCTTCTCCATGGGGCGCTCGAAGCCGCTGTTCAGAGCGTTGACTGCCCCATCAGTCTACGGTCGAACACTGACACGCACCCTAAAGCGACGTGTCCGTTCAGCAACAGCCGACACCGGCCACTTGCGTGCATCTGACTGTGGATTCCCGGCGCCGAGGCGGGGCGGCCGGGCCGTGGTCGCCGCCCGGTTCCGCGGGGCGAGGAGCCCGCGGGCCGCATCCTGCCGCGCCGCCGACTCGTGTCCCCAACTGTGAACGTGACTTGTCCGCTCGCGCTCGTTCTCCTGTGGACGCCGGCACCGGTTTCCACAGGGGCTTGCCGGGGTCTGGTCAGGACTCTGTCGTGCGGCGTCCAATCGGGGCATGAAAACTCGCAGACGACTCACGCCCCGATCCGCCCTCGTCCTCCTCATCGTCGCCGTCCTCTCGTGCGCCGGGCTCTCCCCCGGGCCCGCGCACGGGGCGACGGCCGAGCTCGGCGAGGTGCCGATGCTCAGCAGCGCCGACGCCTACGGTCCCGGAATCTGGCACGAAGCGCCCGAGGGGAAGACCTGGTACGGGGCGTATCGGACGTTCCCCGACACGTTCGCGTACTGCATCGACGCGGGAAAGCAGTCGCCGCTGCCGGAGTACTTCGCCGACGCGACGGCGCAGGAGGTCACGGCACCGGTCACGGCGTGGGCCCTGGCAACGTACGCGGATTCGCCGGATCCCGATGTGCAGGCGGCGCTGAGCGCGATCGCCCGGGCCGATGAGCGCATCGACCACGATCACACGGTCCCGCCGCAGGAGCCGGGCGAACTCGGTGCGGCGTTCGAGGGGGCCGCCGAGCAGTACGAGGCGATCACGGCCGAGGCGACGAGGCTGGCGGGACCCTACACGCTGACCGTCGCGCTCGAGCCGGTCCTCGACATCCCCGTCCTCGAACCCTATGCCGCGAACGAGGGCGACTTCGCTCGCGCCCCCGCAGACCCGACGCCGTCGTTCCCGACGACGAACCGGGTCACGCTCACCGCCGCCCTGACGACGGCGTCGGGGACCGCGGTGCCCGATGTGCCGATCACGCTCGAGGTCACCGGCGCCGATGGCCCGGCGAGTCTGACGAGCGGGACGGCTCCGGCGACGACGACGCTGACCGCCGAGGGTCCGGGCACGGTGAGGGTGAGCGCCTCGGCGAGCGTCGCCCCGGACACCGTCGCCCTCTGGGAGCCGACGTCGGGCACCCGGGTGCAGCGGGTCATCACGCCGGGCGAACCCGTCACGCTCACCGACTCCGCCGAGGTCGACCTCACCTCGCAGCCGCGGGTGGTCACGGAGATCTCGGAGGTCAACCCCTCCCCCGGGGACACGGTCACCGACACGTTCACCGTGTCCGGTCTCATCGGCGACCACACCGTCGACGTCGTCCATGAGCTGTGGGCGACGACGTCGAAGCCGGAGGTGGGGAAGCGGAACGACGACGCCGAGGTGGTCGGATCCGTGACCTCGAAGGATGTCGGCAACGGCACCCACGAGTCCCCCGGCATCCGGATCCCCGCGGACTTCCGCGGGTGGGTGTACTTCACCGAGACGATCGCCGCCGACGACTCGACGAGGGAGTGGACGGGCATCCACGGCCAGCCGAAGGAGACGGGCTTCACCCCGTGGACCCCGACGGCGCAGACGCAGGCCCGGCTCGACGGCGACACCGTCAGCGACGAGGTCGCGGTGAGCGGGCTGCGGCCTGGCGCCGAGGCGAGGCTGACGGTCACGGCCTATCGCACCGACGACGAACCGGAGCAGTCGGCGACGCCGTCGGGCACCGAGATCGCCGCCCAGGACATCACCGTCGTCGCCGATCAGGAGGGCAGCGCGACGGTGAGCACGGAGCCGATCGACATGCCCGTCGGCTGGGTGACGTTCGTGACGACGATCGCCGAGGACGACGTCCACCGGGGCTGGACGAGCGAATGGGGCATCCCCGCCGAGACCGTGGAACGGGTGGCGGAGGGCACCGCGAGTCCTCCCCCGACCGCGCCCTCGCCGCCGGAGCAGCCGGCGCCGCCGGAGGAACCCGCGCCTCCGGAGGAACCCGCGCCTCCGACTCCGGTCGCAGACCGGCCTCAGGCCCCAGGGCCAGCCTCAGAGCTGCCGCGCACGGGAGCGGCCGGCCACGGCATGCTCATCGGCGCCGGCATCGTCCTCATCGGGGTGGGAGCGGCGACGCTGCTCGTCACCGGTCGGCGGAGACGATGAGGCCACCGGCGCGGAAGAGGTCGCGGAGGCGAGCCTCGATCGAGGCGGTGCGCTCGTCCAGCGCGGTCAGGGATGCCCCGGCATCGCCGAGGTCGCGGAGGGCGCCCAGTGCCTGACGCACCTCGGGGATCCGGTAGCCCCCGGCGCGAAGGGCGGCGGTGATCCTCGCATCACGGATCGCGAGACTCCGATAGAGACGGGCCCGGACACCGCCGGAAACGACCCGCTCGGGGTCGATGAGGCCCTCGGACTCCCAGAACCGCAGCGTCGACGCCGGCACCCCCAGTGCCTGAGAGAGCTCGGTGATGGTCATCGGATCCTCGCCGCCCGTGTCCGCTGCCACTGTGAGGAGGGCGTCTCGAGCTGCGAGCACCTGCTTCCGCTCGGCGTCGAGTGACGCGGCGTGCTCGCCCAGTGCCGCGGCGATGTCCACCTCAGATGTCCGGTCGCGCCGCATCATCAGCGCGGCGGCGTCGACCGGTCCGATCGCTGCCGCAAGAAGCCGGTAGGCACCGAGCGCGCGCAGGTGAACCTCGGTGAAGGTCCGGTAGCCGTTGGGCCGGCGCTCAGCCGCTGGGATCACCCCGATCGTCTCGAGGCGACGCACCTGCTGGACGGAGCACCCCGAGATCTCGGCCACCTCGGCGGTGGAGAGCGGTCTGTCCATGGTCACCCCATTCGACCTCGCAAACCCGACATAAGCACTTCAAGGACACACTTCACCCATGAGTATGCACGATCTGCTTGAGACGATTCGCACGTTCGACGGAGTGCTCGAAGTGGCCCCCTCTGCCGGCGGCCCGTACCCCGAGATCTCGTGGGGCGATCACTACTTCTACTACGCCCCGGACGGCGTGATCCCCCACCGAGTCCAGCCCTACGCCACGGTCGTGACGAAGGACTATCCCGACGACACGGCGTCACAGCTGCAAGGTCCCGACCGGTGGAGGGTCAACATCCACATCGGTCGGGACCGCGCCAGGCGCCTCCTCGGCGACGGCGGCGACTGGGACTTCGCAGCGACCGACACGCTCCTCCCCCACCCGCTCTACGGCAGGCAGGGATGGATCGCCGTCGTGACTCCCGGTCAGCGCACGACGGCAGCGGTCGTCGAACTCCTCGACGCCGCTCACCGAGAGGCGAAGCACCGGTGGGATCGCCGCTGACTCAGTCCCGGCCGGACCACTCCTCAGCCCAGCGGCGGGCACCGGCGACGAGCAGGCTGACATCGGCGCCGACGAGGACGAAGGACGCCCCCGCATCGAGGTAGGCCCGCGCCTGCACCGGGTCGAAGGCGTTGACGCCGACGGGTTTGCCCGCCGCGCGCACCGCCTCGAAGGTCGCGCGCACCGCCGCGGTGACATCGGGGTGCGTCTGCTGACCGAGCAGCCCCATCGAGGCGGCGAGGTCGGAGGGCCCGACGAAGACGGCGTCGACGCCGTCGACGGCGGCGATCGCCGCGGCGTTCTCCACGGCCGTGGCCGACTCGATCTGCACGGTCAGGGACACGAGCTCGGCCGCCCGGGTGAGATAGTCGGGCACGGTGTTCCAGCGCGACGCCCGCGCCAGGGCGGAGCCGACCCCGCGGACCCCGGCAGGCGGGTAGCGCACGGCCCGGGCCGCCTCCTCGGCGTCGGCGACGGTGTCGACCATCGGCACGAGGAGGTTCTGGGCGCCGAGGTCGAGGTGCTGCTTGATGAGCACCCGATCGCACACGGGAACGCGGACGACGGGGGTGGCCGGATAGCCGTTCATCGCCTGGAGCAGGCGGGTCGTCGTCTCGAGCCCGATCGGCGAGTGCTCACCGTCGATGAGCACCCAGTCGAGCCCGGAGGACGCGGCGATCTCAGCGGCCACGGGCGACCCCGAGCTCACCCACATCCCCGCGAGGTGGTCACCGTCGGTGCGCCCGCGGAGCCGGTCGGCGAACGTCGGCGGCAGGTCTAGGCGAAACGGCATGTGATGACTCCCAGTTCTCCGTAGTCGGCGTGGACGGTGTCGCCGGGGTGGACCCACATCGGTCGCGTGAACGAGCCGGCGAGCACGGTCTCGCCCGCCCGCAGGCTCTCCCCGTGGTCGGCGAGCTTGTTCGCCAGCCACGCGATGCCGCGGCCCGGATGGTCGAGGACGGCAGCGGCGACACCGGAATCCTCGATCGTCTCGTTGCGGTAGAGCAGGGCGGACACCCAGCGCAGGTCGACGGCGTCGACGGCCACCGGCCGACCGCCGAGGACCATCGCGCCGAGGGCCGCATTGTCGGAGATCGTGTCGACGATCGTGCGCCCCTCCATCTCGATGCGCGAGGAGAGGACCTCGAGCGCCGGGACGACGTACTCGGTCGCCCGGAGCACGTCGATGAGCGTGACGTCGGGACCGGTGAGGTCGGCACCGAGGACGAACGCGAGCTCGACCTCGATGCGGACTCCCGAGTACTGCGCGTGGTCGATGACCGCACCGGTCTCGTAGACCTGGTCGGCGAAGATCGTCCCGTAGTCGGGTTCGGTGATGCCGGTGGCCTGCTGCATCGGCTTCGACGTCAGACCGATCTTGTGCCCGACCATCCGCCGTCCCGCGGCCTCGCCGCGCCGGCGCCACTCCCGCTGGACCGCGTACGAGTCCTCGACGGTCATGTCCGGGTGGGCGGCGGTGAGCAGACCGATCTTCGACCGCGTCCTCTCCGCTTCCGCGAGCTCATCGGCGATGCCCTCGATGACGGCGTCTTCGAGCATGTCCCCTCCTCAGAGCTGGTGGCCGAGCTTGAATTCCTCTTCGCCGTCCTCGGCGCCCGAGCGGGCTCCGAAGTCGGATTCGGCGTCCTCCCGGCGCGTGTAGGAGAACCCGTCGGCGCCGATCGTCACCTCCAGCTCGGAGTCGTCGGTGCGGGCGGTGAGCGGGACGGGGTTGCCCTCGAGGTCGAGGACCGTCGAGGCGTCGGTGTACCACGAGGGCACGACCGGGTTGCCCCACCAGTCACGACGCTGGTTGTCGTGGACGTCCCACGTCACCCGCGGGTTGTCGGGGTCGCCGGTGTAGTAGTCCTGGGTGTAGATCTCGATGCGGTGCCCGTCGGGATCGCGCAGGTAGAGGTAGAAGGCGTTCGACACCCCGTGCCGGCCGGGTCCCCGCTCGATCGAGTCGGACATCCGCAGCGCGCCGAGCTTGTCGCAGATCGCGAGGATGTTGTGCTTCTCGTGGGTGGCGAACGCGACGTGGTGCATGCGCGGTCCGTCGCCGCCGGTCATCGCGGTGTCGTGGACGGTGGGCTTGCGGCGCATCCACGCCGCGTAGACGGTGCCCTCGTCGTCCTGGATGTCCTCGGTGACGCGGAAGCCGAGGTCCTCCATGTAGTTCACGGCGCGCGGCACGTCCGGGGTGACCTGGTTGAAGTGGTCGAGGCGGACGAGCGCACCGGGCGAGTAGAGGTCGTAGCGCCAGGCCAGGCGCTCGACGTGGTCGACGTCGTAGAAGAACTCGTAGGGGAAGCCGAGCGGATCCTGCACGCGCACGGAGTCGCCGATGCCGCGGACGAAGCCGTCCTTGCGCCGCTCGACGGGGCAGCCGAGCTCACGGTAGAACGCCTCGGCGGCGTCGACCTCCTCCGGGCTGCGGACCCGGAACGAGAACGCGGCGACCGCGGGCACGGGTCCCTTGCGGAGGACGAGGTTGTGGTGGATGAACTCCTCCATCGACCGCAGGTAGACGGAGTTCTCGTCCTCCCAGGTGACCTGCAGGTCGAGGACGTCGACGTAGAAGTCGCGGGAGGCCTGGAGATCGGTGACGACGATCTCCATGTACGCGCAGCGCACGACGTCGGGCGCGGGAACGGTGGGGGTGGTGATGGGGTCGGACATGGGTTTTCCTCTCACTGCTTCCCGAAGACGGGATTGTGGACCTCGCCGAGGTTGATGTGCACGGCCTGCTGGTCGGTGTAGAAGTCGATCGAGCGGTAACCGCCCTCGTGGCCGAGGCCCGAGGCCTTGACGCCGCCGAAGGGGGTGCGCAGGTCACGGACGTTGTTCGAGTTCAGCCACACCATGCCGGATTCGACGGCCTGCGCGAAGTTGTGGGCGCGCTTGAGGTCCGAGGTCCAGATGTACGCGGCGAGCCCGTACTTCGTGTCGTTGGCGAGCTCGAGCGCCTCCTCGTCGGAGGAGAACTTCGTGATCGCGACGACGGGGCCGAAGATCTCCTCCTGGTAGATGCGCGCATCGGGGGTGACGTCGGCGAAGACGGTGGGCTGGACGAAGTTGCCGTCCTCGAAGCCCTCGGGGCGTCCGCCGCCGGCGACGAGGCGGCCCTCCTCCTTGCCGAGCTCGACGTAGGACATGACCTTCTCGTAGTGCTCGGGGTGGACGAGGGCGGCCACCTCGGTGTCGGGGTCCGAGGGCAGACCGACCTTGACCCGCTTCGCCTGGGCGGCGTAGCGCTCGACGAACTCGTCGTAGATCGAGTCCTCGACGAGGATGCGCGACCCGGCGGTGCAGCGCTCCCCGTTGAGGGAGAAGACCCCGAAGATCGTCGCGTTGACGGCGGCGTCGAGGTCCGCGTCGGCGAAGACGACGGCCGGGGACTTCCCGCCGAGCTCCATCGACAGGCCCTTGAGCCACGGGGCGGCGTTGGCGAAGATCGCCTGACCGGTCGAGGACTCACCGGTGAAGGAGATGAGCGGCACGTCGGGGTGCTTGACGAGGGAATCGCCGGCGAAGCCCTCTTCGCCGAAGCCGTTGACCATGTTGAACACGCCCGTGGGCAGGCCGGCCTCTTCGAAGATGCCCGGCCACAGAGACGCCGAGAGCGGGGTGAACTCGGCGGGCTTGAGCACGACGGTGTTGCCGGTCGCCAGCGCCGGGCCGAGCTTCCACGATTCGAGCATGAACGGGGTGTTCCACGGGGTGATGAGCCCGGCCACGCCCTTGGGCTTGCGGTTGACGTAGTTGGCCTGCCGTCCGGGCACCTTGTAGGCATCGTCGGTCTGGGCGACGATGAGGTCGGCGAAGAAGCGGAAGTTCTCCGCTGCCCGGCGGGCCTGGCCCTTGGCCTGGGTGATCGGCAGCCCGGAGTCGTAGGACTCCATGGCCGCGAGCTCGTCCTCGCGGGACTCGACGATGTCGGCGATGCGGTTGAGCACGCGGGCCCGTTCGCGCGGGAGCATCGTCGGCCACGGACCCTCTTCGAAGGCCTTCTTCGCCGCGGCGACGGCGCGATCGATGTCGGCCTTCTTGCCCGAGGCGGCCTTGATGTAGGGCTGGTTCGTCACAGGATTGATGACGTCGAACTCGTCGCCGTCGAGGGAGTCGACGAACTCGCCGTCGATGTAGTGGCGAATCTTCTCCGGCAGGTTGGCGGGAGCACTGGTGGACGCAGTCATGACTTGTCCCTCTCTGTTGCTGTGGTGGCTTCTTGGTAGCTGTGCAGGGTGGCGGTGCGGTGGGCGCGGACGACGCGTTCGACCTCATCCGCCGAGGCGGCCGCCCGGATGAGCGCGATGATCCGGGAGTGCTCGTCGACGGATTCCCGCGCGCGTTCGGGAACGAAGGAGAACGTCGAGTTGCGCAGGTGCGCGAGCCGGTCCCATTCGACGCCGACGAGCGTGCGGAGGCGATCGTTGGGGCAGCGGGCGAAGAGCGCGGCATGGAACTCGTGGTTGAGCCGCGTGAACTCGACCGGGTCGAAGTCGTCGAGCAGGGCGAGCATCTGCTCGTTGAGCGCCTCGGCGGCGGCGAGGTCACCGTCGGTGATGTGGGTGAGCGCCTGCGCCGTCGCCGCGCCCTCGAGGATCGCGACGGCCTCCATCGACTGGACGTACGACCCGTGGTCGACCATCGCCACCCGCGCCCCGACGTTGCGTTCGAAGGTGACGAGACCGTCGGCTTCGAGCCTGCGGATCGCCTCCCGCACGGGCACGACGGAGGTGTCGAGGTCGACGGCGATCTGCGAGAGCACGAGCTTGTCACCGGCGTCGAACGTGTGGTCCCCGATGCGCTCGCGGATCCAGTTGTACGCGAGCTCGGCCTTGCTCAGACGCTGGCCGAGCGGGGCGGCCTCGGCGGTCATCGTGAGCTCTTCCATTCCTCGAACTTCGCCTTCCACTCACCGGTCGGCGGGAAGAGACCGTCGACGGGGTTGCCGGCGGCGACCTGATCGGCGACCCAGCCGTCCTCGGTCTCTTTCTCCAGCGCTGCGTCGACGACCTCCTCGGCGAGGTCACGCGGGATGACGATGACCCCGTCGTCGTCGCCGACGATCACATCGCCGGGCAGGACGGTGGCGTTGCCGCAGGCCACGGCGACATCGGACTCCCACGGCACGTGCTTGCGGCCGAGCACCGCGGGGTTCTTCGCGGTCGCGAACACCGGGAGGATGCCGGCCACCTCCGCAGCGTCGCGGACGCCCCCGTCGGTGACGACCCCGGCGGCGCCGAGGGACTTCGCCCGGAGGGCGAGGATGTCACCGAGCGTGCCCGATCCGGACTCGCCGCGGGCCTCGATGACGATGACCTCACCGGGCTTGAGGGAGTCGAAGGCGCGCTTCTGCGCGTTGTAGCCTCCCCCGTGGGATTTGAAGAGGTCCTCCCGGTTGGGGACGAAGCGCAGGGTCTTGGCGACCCCGACGAGCGTCGTGCCCGGCTTCAGCGGACGGACCCCGTCGATGACGACGTTGTTGAGGCCGCGGGCGCGCAGCTGCGCGGACAGGCCCGCGGTCGGCGCCTTCTCCAGCTTCTCGCGCAGCCCAGCGGGCAGGGATCCGTCGTCCTCGGGCGGGAGGCCGGCCTCCTCGCGGGAGCCCCACGCATCGGCGGCGAGCGCCTCGGTGACGGCCGGAGTGCTGCCGAGCGCTGCGTCGAAGTCGCCGGGACCCTCGACGACCTCGGTGCGCAGGCGCCCCGAGCTCAGCTGCTCCCCCGACGCCGAGGAGGCGCCGGTGACCTCGACCTCGACGACATCGCCGGGGGCAACGACGGTCGACCCGGCCGGGGTGCCGGTGAGGATGACGTCCCCGGACTCGAGCGTGAAGTGCTGGCTGAGGTCGGCGATGATCTGGGTGAGCGGGAAGATGAGCTGGTCGGGGCCGGTGCCGTCGTCCTGGACGAGGGAGCCGTTGACCCACGTCCGGATCGTCAGCTCCTGCGGGTCGACCTCGGCGGCGGGGATGAGGTTCGGACCCAGCGGGGTGTAGCCGTCGCGGCTCTTCGAGCGCACGTTCGACCCCTTGTCGGGGGTCTTGAGGTCGTAGAGACCGAAGTCGTTGGAGGCGGTGACGCCGGCGACGTGATCCCACGCCTCATGCGCGGTGACCCGATGGGCGGGGCTGCCGATGACGACGGCGATCTCGCCTTCGAACGCGAGCAGCTTCGTGCCGGCGGGGCGCTCGATCGTCGCTCCGCTCGGGGCGACCGAGCTCGAGGCCTTGAGGAAGTACGAGGGTGCGGCGGGGCGCTTGCCGCGCTGGGCCGAACGGGACTCGTACGCCACGTGGACGGCGATGATCTTGCCGGGGCGGGAGGGCACTGCAGTCGACATCGAAACCTCGTTCTCTCGTCGTTGATTGATTGAATCGTATACGATGCCTTGCCGCTGGACAAGGGGTTGTCCTGATTTCCTGGATTCGCGTGCTTGATCGTATATGAACTGATACGATCTCAATCACAGTGTGCGTGATGGATCACTCGAGACGCACGAGGGTGTGTGAGAAACCGGAGGCTGATATGCACTTCCATCAGAACGGCTACGTGTCCGCGGATCCGCGGATCGAGGAGGCGGCGGGGTACGGCATCGACCGACCCGAATCCCTGCCCGACGAGGTCGACGTCCTCATCGTCGGCAGCGGACCGGCGGGCATGGTCGCCGCTGCACAGCTCGCCCAGTACCCCGAGGTCAACACCCGGATCATCGAGAAGCGCGACGGGCGCCTCGTCATCGGCCAGGCCGACGGCATCCAGGCGCGCTCGGTCGAGACGTTCCAGGCGTTCGGCTTCGCCGAGGAGATCATGCGCGAGGGCTACCACATCACGGAGATGGCCTTCTGGAATCCGGATCCCGAGAACCCCGATCACATCATCCGCACCGGCCGGCCCAAGGACGACGAGACCGGCGTCAGCGAGTTCCCGCACCTCATCGTCAACCAGGCCCGCGTCCTCGACTACTTCGCACAGTTCGCCAGGCAGTCCCCGGCCCGCATCGAACCCGACTACGGCATCGAGTTCGTCGACCTCTCCGTCGAGGATCCCGCCACCGCCGCCGATCCCCAGCACCCGGTGTCGGTGACCGTGCGCTACACCGCCGGCGAGCGCGCCGGCCAGCAGCGCACGATCCGCGCCGGCTTCGTCATCGGCAGCGACGGCGCCCGCTCCGGGGTGCGCTCGGCGATCGGCCGGACGATGTCCGGCGACCAGGCCAACCATGCGTGGGGCGTGATGGACGTCCTCGCCAACACCGACTTCCCCGACATCCGCACGAAGTGCGCGATCTCGTCGAAGCACGGCAACATCCTCCACATCCCCCGCGAGGGCGGACATCTCTTCCGGATGTACGTCGACCTCGGCGAGGTGCCCGTCGATGATGCGCGCAAGGTGCGCCAGACGAGCATCGAGGAGATCATCGCGAAGGCGAACGCCATCATCGCCCCCTACTCGCTCGACGTGAAGAACGTCGCGTGGCACAGCGTCTACGAGGTCGGCCACCGCCTCACCGACGCCTTCGACGACACCGACGAGTCGGTCCCGGACTCCCCGTGCCCGCGCGTGTTCATCACCGGCGACGCCTGTCACACGCACTCGGCGAAGGCCGGTCAGGGCATGAACGTCTCGATGCAGGACGGCTTCAACATCGCCTGGAAGCTCGGGCAGGTCGCCACCGGCCGGTCGTCGTCCGAGCTGCTGCGGACCTACTCGGCCGAGCGCCAGGTCACCGCGAAGAACCTCATCGACTTCGACAAGGAGTGGTCGACGCTCATGGCCACCCCGCAGGATCGGCTGCCGGACAAGGCCTACCTCGAGGACTTCTACGTCAAGACCGCGGAGTTCCCCGCCGGCTTCATGACCGAGTACACGGAGTCGATGATCACTGCCTCGACGGCCAACCAGGAGCTCGCGGCGGGCTTCCCCGTCGGCAAGCGCTTCAAGTCCGCGCGCGTCAACCGCGTCGTCGACGCCTACCCCCTCCACCTCGGGCACGAGGCGAAGGCCGACGGCCGCTGGCGGATCTACGTCTTCGCCGACGGGGCGACCCCGGGGCAGGAGACCGACGCCGAGGCGCTCAACGGGGTTCCCGGCCTCGCCGACTGGCTCGAATCCGATCCCGCCTCCCCGCTCGTGGCCTACCGTCGCACCGGCGAGGACGTCGACGCCCTCGTCGAGCTCAAGGTCATCTACCAGCAGCCGCACACGGAGTTCGACTTCACCGACGTGCCCCCGGTCTTCCGCCCCTTCGTCGGGAAGTACAGCCTCGAGTACCTCGAGAACATCTACGCGGCCCTGCCCGATGACGACATCTTCGACACCCGCGAGATCAGCCGTGACGGTGCCGTCGTCGTCGTGCGGCCCGACCAGTACGTCGCCGGCATCTACCCGCTGAGCGCCCGTGAGGAGATCGGGAAGTTCTTCGCCGGGGTGTTCCTCCCCGAGAGCTGATGCCGGCCTGTCTGAGAGCTGGCTGATGACCGGGGCGAAGGCCTCGGCATGGCACTGCGCCTGTGGCAGGGTGGTCGTATGGCTACGAATGAGAAGAGCATCACAGTCACCCGTGTCATCGACCACCCCACGCAGGAGATCTTCGACGTCCTCACCCTCCCGGAGAACCACGAGCAGTTCGACGGTTCGGGGATGGTGCGGGCGGCGGAGAGGTCCCAGCGCATCCAGGGCGTCGGCGACGTCTTCGTCATGAACATGTTCGCCGACGCGATGGGCGGCGACTACCGGATGCACAACCATGTCACCGCGTACGACGCGAACAAGATGGTCGGCTGGCAGCCGGCGCAGTCGGACAACCCGAAGGAGCCCGGCGGCTGGGAATGGGTCTACGAGCTCAATGCTGTCGGCCCCGACAGCACCGAGGTGACGCTGACCTACGACTGGTCGAAGGTCGATGACCCGAAGCTGCTCTCACTGTTCCCCGTCGTCAGCGAGGACCAGCTCGACGAGTCGCTCAACCGCTTGGCCGCCGCCGTCTCCGGGAGCTGACGCAGCCACCTTGAGCAGCGGGTGCCGCCGTCTCCGACCGCCGACCTCAGAAGCGCGAGCCCGAGTACTTCTCGGCGTGCCTGCGGTGACGGCAGTGCCGGCTGCCGTAGAGGCCGAAGATGCCGCCGACGATGAGGGCCGTGCTGCCGAGTGCCCACAGCACCGCCCCGGGCGCCGGATAGCCGATCTCCATCCCGCCGACCCAGCGACCCTGCTCGTCCATCCCGTCCCACATGAAGAACGGCGGGTCGAGCAGCATGAGGGTGAGCGCCACGAGGAGCACGAGCCCGAGGATCACCGCCGCCGGGGACCACATGACGAGTGACCGTGAGATCCATGCGGTGACCGCGCACGCGATGATCGCGATCCACGGCAGCAGGAACGCGACGTCGCTCGTCTCCGGGGCGATCGGCTGCTCGCCGAGCGAGGTGATGACGAGGCGGGGACCCTCATGGTTCCCGCTGTCGAGCACGGGCACCCAGATCATCGCCACCCAGGACGCGAGCGCGACGAGCGGCAGCCACCGCGCCACCCACCGCGACCGTCGACCGCGCGGCAGCAGCTGCGTGCCGACGGGTGCGGGGCGGTCCACGGTGTTCATGACCACCATCCTCGGTTTCCCCTGCCGCCGGCCGGTGACGACGATGTTGCAGAACTGTCACCCGGCTGCGTCACCCGGCCGCGTCATCCGGCGCGAGCGCGGATCTCCGCGCGGAGGACCTCCTCGGCGTGGGAGCGGGCGCGTCGCCGCGGCGGGCGCACCGGGTCTCTCACCGACCAGGCCGGGGCCGCGTCCGGCTCGAGCAGACCGGCGAAGACCCGACGCCAGTCACTCGCACCGCCGTCCGGAGGACCGGTGCCGGCCATTCCGCGGGTCGACCGCCGCGGATGCTTCATCCGTTTGAGGAACGGCGGGGTCGTCGTCGCGTACCTCCGCCCGGTCGGGGTCGTCACCGTCAGGCCCGTCGCGGTCGCCTCGTGCGACCACCCGGGGTGCTCCTTCGCGTAGTTGCAGGAGGCGCACAGTCCTGAGCCGTTCTCCCACGAGGTGTCACCGCCGGCGGCGAAGGGCTGAGCATGATCGGCATGCTTGATCGGGGCATCGCACCACGGGGTCCGGCACCGATCGTCACGGAAGATCACCATTTCCCGCAGCCGCCCGGTGAAGGCCCGCGAGCGCGATTCGGTGCCGACGAGCTGACCGTCGGTCACCCTCGTGAACATCCGCCTGATGAACACCTCCGCCTCGTTCGCGGCGAGGAACGTCCGCGCGGACTCCGCCGGCAGCGGCCCGAATCCGGGCATCCACGCAGGCACCATCCCGTCGGCGAAGAGCGACTCGGCGTCGATGACGACATGGACCTCCGTCGGCACCGCCGCGGCCCTCGTCTGCCCGGTCAGCCGCTCGACGAACCCGTCGGCCATGATCTGCGGGTGCCTCCGACCGTGCGCCTCCCCGGCGGCGATCACCGCATCCGCGCCGGCCTTCAGCCCCGTCCACACGGCCACGGCCTGCGGCAGCGGGAGGATCGCGCTCACCCGCCCCATGCCGTCGGCGAGCGTTGTCATCGACACCCGCCGGTGAGCGGCGGCACGCTCCGCCTTCTTCGCGGCATCCGCGGCGTCGACCTGCATCGCCAGTGCCCGCACCTCGGTGCGCAGACCGCGCGGTCCCGACTGGCCGAGGCTCTCCCGCATCCGCGTATCCACCCGGCGCCGGTCCCCCGGGTCGAGCGTCGCCGTCTCCTCGACCACGATCCGCGCCCGGTCCGCGGAGATCTCCCCGGCCGCCAGCGCCGCATAGGTGCCGGGCAGTTCGGTGACGAGCGCCTGGGCGGCGGTGAGGAATTTCCGCCCCGACCCCGGCGAGACCCGCTTGGCCAGTCCCACCTCGTCCCCGGCGCGCACACCCCACTCCTGGACGGGCAGACCGTTCAGCCGATCCCGGTCCCGGCGCAGCTCGGCGAAGGCGACGGCCTCAGCCGACTGGGCGGCGGCGATCGTCGCGGTGAGCTCCTCGAGCGCGGTGATCCGCGCGAGCGCGTCGTCCTCGGACTCCGCCACCGCGGCACCGCGCAGGAATCTGCCCAGCCGGGCCACCTCGGCGAGGTAGTCCGACGCCCCGTCCGGGGCAGGCGCCCCACCGGCGGGGGCAGGTTCGAAGTCCATGACCGCACCCTAGGACACGGTCCTGACATGGAATCGCCGACCCCGGTGACCTGGGACGACACTCCACCCGGGCGTCACGCCCCGGCTTTGATCCTCCGCATGATCATGTCCATCGCGACGATGTTGTGGCCGCCCTCGGGGACGATGAGATCGGCGTTGCGCTTCGAGGGCTCGACGTAGAGCTCGTGCATCGGCTTGACGGTGCCGAGGTACTGCTCCTCGACGGATTCGAGCGTCCGGCCGCGTTCGATGACGTCGCGTTTGATCCGCCGCAGGAGCCGGACGTCGGCATCGGTGTCGACGAAGAGCTTGATGTCGAGGAGTTCGCAGATGCGCGGCTCGGCGAGGATGAGGATGCCCTCGACGATGATGACCGGGGAGGGCTGGACGACGGTCGTGTCCGTGCTCCGGTTGTGGTTGGAGAAGTCGTAGATCGG
The DNA here is from genome assembly GCF_005502845.1 of Brevibacterium sp. 2SA. NCBI lineage: Bacteria > Bacillati > Actinomycetota > Actinomycetes > Micrococcales > Brevibacteriaceae > Brevibacterium > Brevibacterium sp. 2SA. Next base: position 24,229 of record NZ_SCMW01000012.1, read on the forward strand.
GCTCTCGACCGACCGCTGGCTGCGCAGCGCGAGGAGATGGTCGACGAAGAGGTCGTTGTCGAAGGCGTCGAGGTCGTCGTAGTTGACGCGCTCGCGCTCGGCGAAGGTGAGATCGTCCTGCCGGCGGTAGTAGTTGTCGTGGTAGAGCACCGAGGACACGCCCACGCATTCGGCGAGCAGCGCCCGGGTCAGCGTCGTCTTCCCGCTGCCGGTGCCCCCGGCCACGCCCACAGTCAGAATCTCCACGGTCGCATATTCCCTCGTCTCGGCCGAATGTCTCCCCAAATCTACCCGATGCGGTTCGTGTCCGACCCCTCCGATAGGGTGGAGGAAAGCTGCCGGAGCCGCGTCAAGGAGGTGGTCGTCGATGGATTCCGACTCTCGATTGTGCCGCCCCTCCCCCATGCCCTGACGCCTGCCGTCCGATCTCTCCTCCGCAGGCGTCGATCGACGACTGCCCGGAGACGAATATGGACGCGTCCACCATCCGCACCCTGACCGCTGACCGTGACCTGCCGCGCCTGGCCGCAGCCGTGCGCCGCCTCGGCTCATCGGCGACCACCGACCTCATCGCACAGCTGCCCGCCACCGAGGCGGCTGTCGTCTTCCGACTCCTGCCGAAGACCGTCTCCGTCGACGTCTTCGACCGCCTCGACCGCGGCACGCGCTCCGACCTCATCACCGCGCTCGGCACCACGGAGCTGACGACGATCTTCGCCGACCTCGACCCCGAGGACCAGAGCCGCCTCGTCGACGAGCTCCCCGCCGGTGTCGCGACGAAGCTGCTCTCCGCGGTCGCCCCTGCCGACCTCGACGCGGTCATGGCCGTCGCCGGCTACGACCGGAACTCGATCGCCCGCCGGATGTCTCCGACGGCCGTCGTGGCCTGGGCAGACGACACCGTCGCCGAGGTGGCCGACCGGATCCGCGCCGCCGACGTCGATCTCGCCGACGTCCGCCTCCTCCCCGTCCTCACCGCCGACCGCACCCTCATCGGGACCCTCGACGCGCTCGCACTCCTCCGGTGCGACCCGCACGCCCCGGTCACCTCGGCGATGGACCCGCTCGAGACGGTCACGCACACGAGCGAGGACCAGGAGACGGCAGCCCGGGCGGCCCTGCGCGACGGCGTGCCCGTCCTGCCCGTGTGCGACAGCGAGAACCGCCTCGTCGGGATCGTGCCGATCGACGACGCGGCCCGGATCATCGCCGAGGCCGACGAAGCCGACTTCGCGCTCTCCGGCGGCACCCAGCCGCTCTACCGCCGGTACCTGCCGACCCCGTCACGATCGCCCGCACCCGCATCGTCTGGCTCCTCGTCCTCGCCGTGTCCGCCGTGCTCACCGTCCACGTCCTCGAGATCTTCGAATCGACACTCGCCGAGGTGGTCGCCCTTGCCCTCTTCATCCCCCTGCTCACCGGGATCGGCGGGAACACCGGCTCGCAGGCGGCGACGACCGTGACCCGGGCGCTGGCGATGGACGAGGTGGGGCTGCGGGACTTCGCGCGGGTCGCGGCCAAGGAGTTCACGACGGGCCTGACCCTCGGCGTCCTCCTCGCCGTCCCCGCGTTCGCGATCGCCTCCCCGCTCTACGGCCTCGACATCGGAACGATCATCGGTCTCACCCTCATCGTCAACTGTCCGATCGCCGCCCTCGTCGGCGGGTCGATCCCGCTGGCCGCCAAGGCGTGCCGCGTCGATCCGGCGGTCGTGTCGACCCCGTTCATCTCGACGTTCTGCGATGCCAGCGGACTGCTCGTCTACTTCACGATCGCCATCACGATCATGGGCCTGTGAGCGCTGCGCGACAGGCCGAGTCAGCCGAAGTGCTGGGTCAGCTGCGCCCACAGCTCGTGGTCGAAGCGACGGCGGGCGAGGAGTCCGGACATGTGGCGCACGGCGTTGTCGACCTTGCCGCGCCACACCTCGATGGCCTCCCGCGCATCCCCGCGGGAGAGTGCCCGGAAGATGCCGCGGTCGTCGGCGAGGATCCGGTCGCTGGCCGGGGAGTAGTCGAGCCTCAGGACGGAGATGAAGAGGCGCAGACGCAGGGTGAGCGATTCGAAGGCCCGCGCGCTCTGCCGCAGCCCCGAGGCGCGCGCGAGCTCCTGCTGGAAGTGGAGGTCGGCGTCCTCGACGTCGATGCCGCTGCGCGTCGCCGCCGAGGCCTCGACCTGCCGGAGGGCGAGCTGGACGGGGACGAGGAACCGCTGCGGGCGCAGGGCGAGGGACCGCAGCAGCACCTCGCCGACGGCCATCCGCGCCGCGTAGAGGTCGAGGACGTCGACGGTCGTGATGAGCGGGATCCTCGCCCCGCCGCGGGTGCCGTCGAGCAGTCCGTCGTCGACCATCCGCCGCAGTGCGGCATCGACCGAGGACCGCGGCACCTCCATGCGGCGGGAGAGCAGCTTCGGGCTGATCCGGTCCCCGGGTTCGTAGCCGGAGTCGATGATCTCCTCGCGCAGGGCGATCGCGAGGTGCTCGGTGATCGAGCGGGTCGCGCTCGGCAGCCATGAGGAGATCTCCATTGAGTCAGAACTCGTGGAAGTTTTCGGCGCCTCGGTCTGCCGCCCCGCCTGCCAGTTCACCCCTTCGAAGCCGTGGCGCACCCGCCCGGAGACGAGGTCGAGGAGCGAGCCGGGAATGTCCTGGCTGTGCGCGAACGCCTCCTTGAGGGCGGTGACGAAGGCATCGATGTCGCGGTGGAGGGAGAGGTGGCTGAGATGCGGAGCGTGCTCGAACGATGCGGCGACGACCTCGGCGGCCTCGCCGAGAGGGTCGAAGACGACGAGCCGCAGGGCGCTCGGGGCGACCCCGGGCACGCCGTCGCGGATGATCGTCATCGCCGCCTCATCGGTCTGCCGGTGCTCGCTGCCGAAGCGCTGGGACCACCGAGCGACCCCGGCCGAGCGCAGTGCGGCGACGAGCCCGGCGATGCGCCGCTGGATCCGCCTGGCCGGGACCCCCGGGCCGGGCTCGGCACCCTGACGCCGGCGGAAGCCGACGACGATGAGCGGGAAGCCGCCGACCGCGGCGACGACCTCGTCACCTCCGCCCCCGGCCGCGCGGACCTCGGCGAGGCGGGCCGAGGACACCGTGAGATCCTGCATCGCCCGGGTCACGATGCTCTGGCTCAGGCCCGTCGCCTCGGCGAGCGCCCGGGTCGAGAAGTCCGGTCCGGAGATGCGGGCGCCCGCGGTTCCCACGAGCGCTTCGACGACCTGGGCGGCGGTGCTCTGGATCTGCGGCCGGCCGCTGCGGGGACGGTCGCCGAGGTCGGAGCGGCGGACCCAGCGGCGCAGACTCGACTCGGACACCCCCGCCTCCGCGGCCGCCTCGGCGATCGAGGTCACCGCCGCGCGAACGACGGTCTGACGACGGAACTCGGGCGTGTACATGACCCGATTCTACCCGGATGATCACGACTTCTGACTCAAATTATTCTGCGGGCGGTCGCCAGCCATTCACCCCGCATTCGGGGCGGCGCATACTGAGGGAAATCCCGCTGGAACCCCGTCACAAAGGTAAGGACGACCCACGTTGCTGCACACAGACACCGACCTCGAACAGCTCACCGCGGCCTCGGTCGACACCGTCCGCAGATGGCTGCGAGTGGCCACGAACAAGACCGCTGCGAAGAACCCCGCGGCCGAACGCCTCTCGGCCGTCCTCTCCGACCCCAATGGGCTCGACTTCACCGTCGGGTTCGTCGACCGCGTCGTGCGCACCGATGACGTCCACGCCGCCGCCGATGCGCTCGCCGAGGTCGGCAGGCTCGCCCCGGAGACGATGTCGAAGCTCGACCGCGCGCAGATCAAGGCCGGCGCAGCCCTGGCGAAGGTGATGCCGCAGGTCGTCGTGCCCGCCGCCCGCACCCGCCTGCGCCAGATGGTCGGCCACATGGTCGTCGACGCCCGCGACAAGCCGTTCGGCTCGACCGTCGCCAAGCTCACCGGTGAGGGCCACCGCCTCAACATCAACCTCCTCGGCGAGGCCGTCCTCGGTGACGCCGAAGCCGACCACCACCTCGAGGAGACGCACCGCCTGCTCGCCCGCGACGACGTCGACTACGTCTCCGTCAAGGTCTCCTCGGTCGCCTCGCAGCTGTCGATGTGGGCCTTCGACGAGACCGTCGACTACGTCGTCGACCGTCTCCGCCCGCTCTACGCCCAGGCCGCGAAGGCCCCGACGGGTGCGAAGTTCGTCAACCTCGACATGGAGGAGTACCGGGACCTCGAGCTCACGCTCGCCGTGTTCACCCGCCTGCTCTCCGAACCGGAGTTCAAGAACCTCGAGGCAGGCATCGTCATCCAGGCCTACCAGCCCGACGCCCTCGGGGCGATCCAGCGGCTCAGCGAGTTCGCGAGCCGGCGCGTGGCCGCCGGCGGTGCAGGGATCAAGGTCCGCCTCGTCAAGGGTGCGAACCTCGCGATGGAGACCGTCCACGCCGAGGTCGCCGGCTGGCCGACGACGACGTGCGATTCGAAGCAGAGCACCGACGCGAACTACAAGCGCGTCCTCCACTGGCTCTTCACCCCCGAGCGCATGGAGGGCCTGCGCATCGGCGTGGCCGGCCACAACCTCTTCGACATCGCCTTCGCGCACCACCTCTCCGTCGCCCGCGAGGTCACCGACCGCGTCGAGTTCGAGATGCTCCAGGGCATGGCCACCGAACAGGCGGCCGCCGTGACCGAGGACGTCGGGGACCTCCTCCTCTACGTGCCCGCCGTGCACCCGAAGGAGTTCGACGTCGCGATCTCCTACCTCGTGCGTCGCCTCGAGGAGAACTCCGCGACGGAGAACTTCATGTCCGGCATCTTCGAGCTCGCCAACGGCAATGCGATCTTCGACCGCGAAGCCGACCGCTTCCGCGCCTCGGTCGCGCAGCTCGAGTCCGAGCTCGCCCGCGACGGCGAAGCCGCACCGCTGCCGAACCGCACCCAGGACCGCTCCGCCGCCCACGTCGCCGGGCCCGCCCAGGTCGTCTTCGCCAACGAACCCGACACCGACCCGTCGCTGCCGGCCAACCAGAAGTGGATCCGGTCGATCATCGCCGAGGCGACCGCACCGGGCTACCTCGACTCCCGTCCGGCCGCGCCGACGATCGAATCGACCGAGGAGATCGATGCGATGATCGCCCGCGGTCGCACCGCCGCCGCGGACTGGCGTGCCCTCGGCGCGGCAGCGCGTGGGGAGATCCTCCACCGCGCCGCCGAGATCTTCGCCGCCCGCCGCGGCGAGTTCATCGCCGTCGAGGCCGCCGAGGTCGGGAAGATGCCGTCCCAGTCGGATCCCGAGATCTCCGAGGCGATCGACTTCATCCGCTACTACGCGCTCCACGCCCTCGAGCTCGAGAAGCTCGAGGGGGCGACGTTCACGCCCGATGAGATGGTCGTCGTCACCCCGCCGTGGAACTTCCCCATCGCGATTCCGACCGGCGGCACCGTCGCGGCCCTCGCCGCCGGCTCCGCGGTCATCCACAAGCCCTCGGGCCCGACCCCGTACTGCTCGGCGCTCATCGTCGATGCCCTGTGGGAGGCCGGCGTCCCGCGCGACGTCCTCCAGCTCAGCGCGCCGATCGAGCGGGAGCTCGGTCAGCACCTCGTCTCCCACCCGGATGTCGACCGCGTCATCCTCACGGGCGCCTCGGAGACGGCCGCGCTGTTCAAGTCCTTCCGCCCCGAGCTCCACGTCAACGCCGAGACCTCGGGCAAGAACGCGCTCGTCATCACCCCGGCCGCCGACCGCGACCTCGCCGTCGCCGACCTCGTGTACTCCGCGTTCGGCCACGCCGGACAGAAGTGCTCGGCGGCGTCGCTCGGCATCATGGTCGGGTCGACGTACGACTCCGAGCGCTACCGCAAGCAGCTCATCGACGCCGCGTCCTCGATGGTCGTCGACTGGCCGGCCAACCTCTCGGCGACGGTGGGTCCGCTGACCGAGGACCCCTCGGACAAGCTGCGTCGCGCGCTGACGACGCTCGAGCCCGGCGAGTCGTGGCTGCTCGAGCCCAAGCAGCTCGACGACACCGGCCGCCTGTGGAGCCCGGGCATCAAGGACGGGGTCAAGCCAGGGTCGTTCTTCCACCTCACCGAGGTGTTCGGTCCGGTCCTCGGCCTCATGCACGCCCGCGACCTCGACGAGGCCATCGAGTTCCAGAACGCCGTGGACTTCGGCCTCACCGGCGGCATCCACTCGCTCGATCCCGACGAGGTCCGTCAGTGGCTCGACCGCGTCGAGGTGGGCAACGCCTACGTCAACCGCGGCATCACCGGCGCGATCGTCCAGCGCCAGTCCTTCGGCGGTTGGAAGCAGTCGTCTGTCGGTCTGGGGTCGAAGGCCGGCGGCCCGAACTACCTCATGCTCTTCGGCCACTACACCGACGATCCGGCGACCCTGCCCGGTTCGGTCGGCGACGGTCAGAGCCTCGAGCGCGCCCAGGCCGATGACCGCCGCTGGTTCGATGCCGAGTTCGGTGCCGCGAAGGACCACACGGGGCTGCGCTCGGAGGCGAACATCTTCCGCTACCGTCCGCGCCCGGTCACCCTGCGCGTCACCGCGGCGGCGACGGCGTTCGACCTCGAGCGCTCGCTCTCGGCAGCGCAGACCGTCGGTTCGACGGTGCAGCTGAGTGTGGCCACGGACATCTCCGCGGACGTGAAGATCGCGGTCGACCGCTCCGGTGCGGCCTCCCGCGTCGAATCGGCTGAGGCGTTCGCGTCGATGGTCGCCGAAGGCCGCTACGACGACACCGTGGGCGCGCGCATCCGCGTCCTCGGCACCTACGAGCCGGAGCTGCTCGCGGTCGCAGCAGAGCGCCCCGAGGTCGCCGTCATCGACGAGCCCGTCACCTCCTCGGGTCGCGTCGAGCTGCGCTACTACGTCCAGGAGCAGGCCGTGTCGATGACGCTGCACCGCTTCGGCAACCCGAGCCGTGACTTCCACGAGCTCGCCGCCGAGCTCAAGGCGTGATCATCCGAGCCTGATCTCCGCGGACACCCCAAGGGCGCTCAGCCACCTCTGACCCAGGTGGCTGAGCGCCCTTCGCCGTTCCCTCAGGCCCAGCCGACTCCCTCAGGCCCAGTCGACGTCGTCGGACGTCAGCCAGCTGAGGGGATTGACGTTGCGCCCGTTGGTGATCGCCACGGACAGGTTGTTCGCCAGGTAGCGGTCCTCGGAGACCTCGAGCGGGCGGCCTGCCGCGTCCCGGCTGCGACGGACGTGGCGCAGCAGCGGACGGCCGCGGGCGACGTCGAGCAGCGCCGCATCCTGGATGCCGCAGACGATGGCGGAGAAGACGTGGTCGGCTCCGGCGAAGACGATGCCGTGGACGTCGGCGAGGTGACGGGTGACCGATCCGAGGTCCGCGGGCAGCGCCTCGATGATCTGCCCGAGGCGCTCGGGGTAGCGGGTGCGCTCGACCATGACCTTCTCCCCGTCGAGCGTGCGCACGCGCAGCACCGCGAGCACCCGGGCGCGCGGATCGACGCCCAGCGCAGCAGCGGTCCGCTCGCCCGCGATCTCCCAGCTCTGCTCGATGACGAGTCCGCCGGGAGTCCGTCCGTGGGCGCTGGCCCATTGGGCGAAGCTGCGGAACTCCTCGGCGATCGCGGCGGGCCGGGGCACCCTGAGCACCGATTTGCGCACGCCGCGCCGACCGCTGATCGTGCCTTCGGCGACGAGCAGTCTCAGCGATTCGCGCACGGTGCCGGGAGCGACGCCGAACTCCTCGGCGAGCACCGTCTCGGCGGGCAGATTGTCCCCGACCGCCAGCCGTCCCTCGCGAATCGCGTCACGGATCTGCTCGGCGATCTGCTCGTAGCGCGCACCCGGCTGGCCGTTCGCCGCCGCCTGTCCCGTGGTCATGGGCCCCCTCTCCACTCCCGCCATCATTCCACTCTGCCAGAACGGGCCCGGAACCCGGGTCCGCGAATTCACCGAGTCGTCACCACGCTTCCACTCCACGGTCAATGTTCACTGGTGAAGTACAACCGTCGCACTTAAGTTCACCAGTGAACTCATGGTGCGATCCGCCCGACATCTTCTAGGGTGGGAATCGTTCCGCCCCTTCCGCACGACCCGAGTGCGCCCTGCGCACACAGTCCGAAAGGCGAGTTCAACCATGTCCAGAATCACGCGCACTCTCACAGCAGTCGCAGCCGCAGGAACCCTTGCCGTTCTCGCAGGATGCGGATCCGCCGCCGCCGAATCCGATGAGTCGGCCAACTGGCGCCAGGCCACTTCCGTCGCCGAGGGCGGGGGCATGGATGCCCTCGTGACCGCCGCACAGGCCGAAGGCACCCTCAACGTCATGGGCCTCTACCCCGACTGGGCGAACTACGGGGGCCTGCTCGACGCGTTCTCGGAGAAGTACGGCATCGAGATCAACAACGACACGTCCTCCGGCTCGAGCCAGGACCAGATCAACGCGGTGAAGAACCGCGTCGGCCAGGACACCTCGCTCGACTACCTCGACACCGGCGAGTCCTTCGCCGTGACCTCGACGAACGAGGAGCTGCTCGCGAACTACACCCCGGAGACCGCCGGTGACCTGCCGGAGACCATGAAGTCCGCCGACGGCACGTGGTACAACCACCTCGGCGGCACCGTGGGCATCGGCTGCGACGCCGCCGCCGTCGAGACCTGCCCGACGAGCTTCGCCGACCTCCTCGACCCGCAGTACGAGGGCCAGGTCGCGCTGCCGGGCGATCCCACCACCGGTGAGTCGGGCTTCATGATCGTCTATGCCGCGGCACTGGCCAACGGCGGCAGCCTCGATGACATCCAGCCCGGGATCGACTACTTCGCGCAGCTCTCCGACTCGGGCAACCTCATCCCGTCCGAAGCGGTCTCCGGCACGGTCGAGACCGGGGAGACGCCGATCGTCCTCAACTGGGATTACCTGCTCCTGCAGTGGGCCGACGACGTCCGGGACTCCGGCGTCGACCTCACGACGACGATCCCCTCCGATGGGACCGTCTCCTCCTACTATGCCGCTTCGGTCAACGCCGACGCCCCGCACCCGGCTGTCGCCCGCCTGTGGCAGGAGTTCGTCTTCAGCGACGAGGGGCAGAACCTCCTGCTCCAGGGCTACGTCAAGCCCGGCCGCCTCGACGCGATGGTCGATGCCGGCACCGTCGACGAGGAGGCGCTCGGCAAGCTGCCCGAAGCCGCGACGAGCGAACCGGCACCGCAGCCGAACGAGGAGCAGCGCGCCTCGCAGCAGCAGGTGCTCGCCGACAACTGGGCCCAGGCCGTCGGATGACCCTGCCGCCCGCAGCCCCCTCCCGTCCGGGTCGACGAGTCCTCTCGCCGGCCTGGGCGGCCCTCGCACCGCTGACGCTCATCCTCACGGTCTTCTTCGCCGTGCCCGTCATCGGCATGGTCGTCACCTCGCTGCTCGTCCCCGGTGACGCGGGGCAGGAGCCGAGCCTCGGGCTCGCGAACTTCGCCTCGCTCGGCTCGGGCTCACGGTCGCTGGCCCTGCAGAACAGCCTCGTCCTCTCCTTCGCCGCGGCGACGGTCGCGATGGTCGCCGGCGGGATCTGCGCATGGGCGCTCTCAGCTGTGCGGTCGAAGGTCGTCGGCGCGATCGCCGCGGTCGTCTCGAGCGTGCTCGCCAACGACGGCGGGGTGCCGCTGGCATTCTCCTTCATCGTCGCCGTCGGCAACACCGGCTACTTCGTCTCGCTGCTCACCGCGCTCGATCCGTCCTTCACCCTCTACAGCGTCAAGGGCCTCATCCTCATGTACCAGTACTTCCTCATCCCGACGATGATCCTGCTCACCCTCCCGAGCTTCATCGCCCTCAAGCGGGAGTGGCGGGAGGCGAGCGCGTCCCTCGGGGGCACGTCGTGGGTCTTCTGGCGCCGGGTCGGGATCCCGGTCCTCACGCCCGCCGTGCTCGGCGCATGGCTGCTGATGTTCGGGGCCGCCTTCGGCACCCACGCCTCGGCGGCGGTGCTCATCGGCACCGGAGCGTTCCCGCTCATCCCCCTCGAGATCGCCGGCCAGCTCGCGAGCTCCGCGGCCACCGGCGGCGAGGGCACGGCGATGGCGCTCGGCGTGACGACCGGAGTCGTCGCCGTCATCGTGCTCATCGCCTTCAACGCCCTGACGAAGAGGAGCGCCGCATGGCTCGATCGCTGAACCCCCGCCTCGGCGAGAGCAGGACCGCCCGCACCCTCACGTGGCTGCCGCTCATCGCCCTGGCGATCTTCGTGCTCACCCCGCAGCTGAGCTCGCTGACGTATGCGTTCTTCCGGACCGACGGCACGTTCACCACGGACGGGCTGACGGGACTGGCCGACTCCGGAGCGATCGTCGCCCCGCTCATCCGCAGCCTCCTCATCGCCGCGCTCACCTCCCTCGTGCTCATCGGCACGCTCGTCCCCGCCGTCGTCGCCGTCCATCTCTGGGCGCCCCGACTGCGGTCGCTGCTCTCCATCCTCTGCACCCTGCCGCTCGTCATCCCCGCGATCGCCATCGCCGCGGGCATGACGACGGTGCTGCGGGGACTCGCGTCGAACGGCCGGGGCAGTCTCGGCATGGAGATCAACCTCCTCCTCCAGGCGGAGAACCTGCCGCTCGTGCTCGTCGGCACCTACGTCATCCTCTGCCTGCCGTTCACCTACCGCTCGATCGACGCGGGACTCTCCTCCCTCGATCTGCGCACCCTCCACGAGGCCTCGGCCTCCCTCGGCGCGGGCCTGCGGACCACGCTGGCGCGCGTCGTCGTGCCCAACATCCGCGGGTCGGTGATGTTCTCCGCGTTCTACGCCTTCGCGCTCTCGATCGGGGAGTACACGATCGCGGCCACCCTCTCGATCAACACTCTGCCCGTCTACCTCAACACCCTCTCGGACGCGAACTTCCGCGGGTCGATCACCCTGTCCGTCCTGCTCAACCTCACCACCTGGCTGCTGCTCGCGACCGCGACCATCAGCGCCTCACGATTCGACCGACGCGGCCTCGGCGACGCGGCAGCCCCCGCCGCCCCGGCCGCCGCGCCGCAGAAGGAGACCCAGCCCGCATGATCCAGACGACCGCTCCGGAGCGTTCGCGCCCGGCCGCAGCGCTTGCCTCCGACCCGAAGTCCGTGACCTTCCGCGGCGTGGTCAAGTCCTTCGGGACCACCCGCGTACTCACCGACGTCGACATCGACATCGCCGCCGGGTCGATGGTGAGCTTCCTCGGGCCCTCCGGGTGCGGGAAGACGACGACCCTGCGCATCCTCGCCGGATTCGAGTCCGTCGACTCCGGCGATGTCCTCGTCGGCGGGCGGTCCGTCCTCGGTCTCCCACCCAACCGCCGCGACATGGGCATGGTCTTCCAGGGCTACAGCCTCTTCCCCAACCTCACGGTGAGCGAGAACATCGAATACGGTCTGCGCATCCGGAAGATCGACGCCGGGGCGCGCACTGCCCGCCGCGACGAACTCCTCGAGATCTGCGGCCTCGGCGATATGGGGCCCCGCTTCCCCCACCAGCTCTCCGGCGGTCAGCAGCAGCGCGTGGCACTCGCCCGGGCGCTGGCGACCCAGCCGCAGGTCCTCCTCCTCGACGAACCCCTCTCGGCACTCGACGCCACGGTCCGCGCCGCGCTGCGCGACGAGATCCGGCGGGTGCAGCAGTCCCTGGGCACGACGACGGTCTTCATCACCCATGACCAGGGCGAGGCGCTCGCGATCGCCGACCGCGTGGCCGTGATGAGCGCCGGACGCATCGCACAGCATTCGGCTCCCGAGACCGTCTACGCCCGCCCGGCCACGCCGTTCGTCGCCCGCTTCGTCGGCACCGTCAACGAGTTCGCCGTGCCTGCGACCTGGCGCCCGGACGATCGGCTGCCGGATGACCCCGACGGCACCGAGGTCGTCTTCGTCCGCCCCGAGCACCTCGCGATCACACCGTCGCCCGACGGGGCGCTCGAGGTCACCGGCACGACCTACACCGGCGAGCGCACGATGGTCCGGCTCGGCCGCCCCGACCGCCTCGGCGCCGGACCGGGCACCTGGTCGGCGTCGCTGTCCTCGGCCGATGCCGCGCAGCTGCGCCCCGGGGACCGCGTCAGCGCCCGAATCACCGCCGCTCCTGCGCTGCGGGTTCCGCGCGCCGAGGCGGGTGGGGCGTGGGCGTGATCGACACCGCTCTGCCCGTCCGCGCGGCGATCTTCGACTGCGACGGCATCCTCGTCGACTCGGAGCGGCCCTGGCTCGACCTCATGGCGTTCCATCTCGAGCGGCTCGGCGCCGACCGTACCGCCGCGGAGTCCTTCCGCGGTCTCACCGCCGCCGAGGCGGTGGCCCGTCTCGACGCAGTGCGCACCGGCACCGCCCCGGTCCCCGCCGTCGCCGAGGTCGACCGCGCCTACAGTGCGGCCCTGACCGCGGTGTCGGCCCCGATGCCGGGGGCGCCCGAGCTCGTGCGCGCGCTCTCCGGCGCCGTGCCGATCGCGGTGGCGAGCAACGGTCGCCGCGCGGACGTGCGCGGGCTGCTCGACCGGACGGGACTGCTGCCGCACTTCGACGAGGTCGTCACGATCGACGACGTCGACCGCGGGAAGCCGTTCCCCGACATCTACGAGCAGGCCGCCCGGGCGCTCGGCCTCACCCCCGCCGCGGCCGTCGCGTTCGAGGACTCGCGCGTCGGGTCGCAGGCCGCTCACACCGCCGGGTGCACCGTCATCGGCGTCAATGCCGATCCGTCCGTCGCCCTCGTCTCCGCCGTGCGCCTCGCGGACCTGAAGCAGCTGCGCTTCGATCCTGCGACCTCCACCCTCCACCTCGACTCCCGAAGGAGCGACGACCGATGACCTTCACCCTCCAGACCTGGAACGTGTGGTTCGGCGGCCGGGAGGTGAACTTCGGCCAGGACAAGCAGTATGCGATCGCCGCGCAGTTCCCCGCCGAGATCCTCGCCGTCCAGGAGTGCCGGGGAGCCGCGGCCGAAGCGCTCGCCCCCAAGCTCACCGCCGCCCTCGCCCAATCCGGCCCGGACGTCGCAGTGCTGAGCACCGGGGAGGCCACGGCCGTCGACACCGACACGATGCCCTTCGCGCAGGCCGCCCTCGTCCGACCGGTGCCCGAAGGCCCGCAGGTCCTCGTGTGGTCCGTCCACCTCGCGCCCTACCCGTACGGTCCCTATCAGGCGCTGGCCGGCCGGGGACAGGAGATCGCCGACGCCGAGGAGGCTGAGCGCCTCGCCCAGATCACCGCGGTGCTCGCAGAGACAGAGCGCATCCTCACCGCCGCGGGCGACCCGGAGATGCCCGTCGTCATCAGCGGCGACTTCAATGCCCCGGCGACGCTCGACTGGCACGCGCGAGCGGACCGGCCGAACACCCGGTGGGCGAGCACCGACGCCGTGCTCGCCGCCGGCTTCGTCGACACCTATCGGCACATCCACCCGGACCCGGCCGCGACCCCCGCCGACACGTGGTCCCCGATCGAACCGCTGCCCACAGGAGACGGCGGCGGCGAACCGCGGGACAGGATCGACTTCGTCTTCTCCCGCGGGCTCGACGTCCTCGACTCGGTGGTCCGCGGCTGCGTGGCCGCCGGCGAGGAGCACCCGCGCTCCGGGTTCGCCGATGTCGGCGGACGCTGCGCACTCATCCCCGGTCAGCGGGACAATCGGTTTCCCTCCGACCATCAGCTCGTCGAGACGCGGTTCGCGTTCCGTGTCGGTCCCGGAGTGTAGGCTCGGTCACAGTCAGCGCGTTCAGTGGACTGCCCGAGTGTTCACATCGCGTTCACATGGTTGCCGTCGGCGTCGACCAGTGGGCCGATAGGGTGCAAGGGATCCGTCCGTCGCGTCCGCGCGTGCCCACTGATCCCGAAAGGCCTCCATGAAAGCCTCGTCCTCCCTCGCCTCCGCCGCCGCTCTCGGCCTCGTCGCCGGCCTCGGACTCGTCCTGCCGACCGCCTCGGCGAGTGCTGCGACCGCCCCGCACATCAGCGAGATCGGCTACACCCTCGACACCGATTTCATCGAGATCGCCGCCGACCCCGGCACCGACCTCTCGGGATGGACCGTCGGCTCGGTGACCCGCGGCGGCAGCGTCCAGGCGGCGGAGAACGTCACCACGGTCCCCGACGGCACGACCGTCGGCGACTCCGGTGCCCTGGCCGTCGAGGTGCCGATCACGAACTCCGTGAACTCCGGATCCGCCGCCGACGGCAGCTACGGGGCCTCGGCGTTCGCGATCGATGACGCGGGCACGCTCATCTCCTTCGACCAGATCGGCGGCGTCACCGGCGGCAGAGGCGTGACGGGCAGGGCGAACACCCACACCCCCGACCCCGTCGTCGACGAGGAGGCGACCCCCACGGGAGCCACGGCCACCGGCGGTCAGTCGATCCAGCTCATCGACGGGGCCTGGAGCGCGGCCCCGCCGACCCCGGACGCCCTGCCCGACGACGGCGGTGACGGCGGCGACCCGGCCCCCGAGGACGTCACCCCGATCGCCGACATCCAGGGCACCGAGGACGCCAGCCCGATGCAGGGTGAGACGGTGAAGACCCGCGGAGTCGTCACGGCCGCGTATCCGACCGGCGGACTCGGCGGCTACTTCGTCCAGACCGCGGGCTCCGGCGGGGCCGACGACGCCACACCGGGCGCCTCCGACGGCATCTTCGTCTACTCCCCCGACACCGTGGCCGACGTCAGCATCGGCGACTTCCTCGAACTCACCGGCACCGCCTCGGAGCGCTACGGGCAGACGCAGCTGACCGTCTCCGCCTCCGGGATGACCCGCCTCGACGAACCCGCCGAGGCGGTCAAGGCCGTCGAGGGCGCCTTCCCCGACGATGCCGCCGAGCGCGAGGCCCTCGAAGGCATGCTCGTCCAGCCCTCCGGCGAGCTCACCGTCTCCGACAACTACAACGCGAACACGTACGGCGAGATCGCCCTCGCCACCGGCGACGGCGTCCTCCGCCAGCCCACCGACGTCGCCCGTCCCGGCAGCGCCGAGGCGACGGCGATCGAGGCCGAGAACCTCGCCCGCGAGGTCATCCTCGACGACGGGGCGAGCGTCGACTACCTCGACAGCGACCAGGACGTGCCCCTGCCCTACCTCAGTCAGGACGCCCCCGTGCGCGTCGGCGCGGCCGCGACCTTCACCTCACCGGTCGTCCTCGGCTTCGGGTTCGACAAGTGGCGGTTCCAGCCGACGACGCAGCTCACCGGCGACAACGCCGAGGCGGTCCAGCCGGCGGAGTTCTCCGACACCCGCAGCGCGGCACCCGAGGAGATCGGCGGGCAGGTCAGCCTCGCGAGCTTCAACGTCCTCAACTACTTCACGACGACCGGCGACCAGCTCTCCGGCTGCACCTACTACGAGGACCGCGAGGGCAACCCGATCACCGTCCGCGGCGGCTGCGATGCCCGCGGTGCGGCCAACGCGGAGAGCCTCGAACGGCAGGAGACGAAGATCGTCGAGGCGATCAACGACCTCGACGCCTCGGTCGTCTCCCTCATGGAGATCGAGAACTCGGCCCGCTTCGGCAAGGACCGCGACTCCGCCCTGCAGACGCTCGTCACCCGCCTCAACGAGGCGGCAGGCACGGAGAAGTGGGCGTTCGTCCCCTCCCCGACCGACCTCCCCGCTGAAGAGGACGTCATCCGCACCGCCCTCATCTATCAGATCGCCGAGGTGGCCCCGCAGGGCGAATCGGTCATCCTCGACGATGAGGACGCGTTCTCCAACGCCCGCGAACCCCTCTCCCAGGCGTTCGCGCCGAAGGACGACGCCGGCACCGCCGAGACGGAGAAGACGTTCGTCACCGTGTCCAACCACTTCAAGTCGAAGGGCTCGGGCGAGGGCCCGGGCAACGAGGACACCGGCGACGGTCAGGGCTTCTCGAACGCCGACCGCGTCAAGCAGGCCAACGCCCTCGTCGACTTCGCCGGCCAGCAGCAGACGGCGGCCGACACCGACTACGTCTACCTCCTCGGCGACTTCAACTCGTACACGCAGGAGGACCCGATGCAGGTCTTCTACGACGCCGGGTACAAGGACGTCGCCGCGGAGATGACCGACGGGTCGACGTACGTCTTCCAGGGCCGCACGGGCAGCCTCGACCACGTGCTCGCCCTCGACGCGGGCGACACCGAGACGGCGTTCGACGCCGTCACCGGTGCCGACATCTGGGACATCAACTCCGTCGAGCCGATCGCCTCGGAGTACAGCCGGTTCAACTACAACGTCACCGACCTCTACTCCCCCGACCGCTACCGCGCCTCCGACCACGATCCCGTCCTCGTCGGGATCTTCGACCCCGAGAGCGGCACCGGCGGTGAGGACGCGGAGGCCTCGGCGGATGCAGACGCGGGTGCGGGTGCGGCAGCAGCGGCTGACGGCGGCGCGGACGCAGGCGGCAGTGCCGACGCAGGTGCCGACGGCGGCCAGGATGACGCCGACGGAAGTCAGGACGACGGCGACGAGAACGGCTCCGGGTCGCAGAACGATGCCGACGAGAACGGCGGTTCCCAGGGCGCCGGCGACGAGAACGCGCAGAACGCCGCAGGACCCGGCGGGAACCTGCCGCGCACCGGTTCCGAGCTCGCTCTGCCCGTCTCGATCGCCGCGGGCCTCCTCCTCGTCGGGGCCGCCTCGGTGATCATCGCCCGGCGCCGCCGTGAGGGCGGTGCCGAGCACTGAGGATCGGCCGTCTGGTCAGTCCGCGACGGCCACCTGACCGCGCATGAGCACGCGCGCGGTGCGGTAGAGCGAGGTGGCGGTGACCTCTCCGGTGGTCGTATCGCGCACCGCCGAGGCGGTGACGACCCCGGAGGGAGTGCCGAGCCGCACCTCCGGCCCGGAGCGCGGGTGCTTACTGCGGGTGAGTATCCGGTGGGGAATCGTGTCGGGGACGAGCGCGGCCGCGGCCAGGCACATCGCCGCGGTGCCCGGCACCGCCTTGCGGGCCTGCCCCATGGAGATGACGCGCACGGGAAGGTCGGCGTCCGCGGCGGGGAGCCGCGTGCCGTCGAGGAGACGCGTGTCGGCCTGCGCGTTGACGACGGCGACCTTGGGCACGACCTGCGGTGCGGTCTCCGGGGTCGGGCACAGTCCCATCCGCACCGCGGCGGCGCGGCGCAGCTCCTCGATGAGTCCCAGCGCCCGGGAGTCGGCGTCGATCTGCTCGGGCAGCTCGGTGCCCGTGAGCCCCACCGCCGTGCAGGGAACGATGACGAGCGGCAGCGTCGAATCGATGAGGGTGGCGTCGATGAGGAACCCGCCGGCGACCAGGGAATCCGAGGTGTTTCCCGTCGGCAGGAGCGCACCCGTGCGGCTGCCGGCCGGATCGGGGTAGATGAGTTCGATGGGGGCGGCCTTCCCGCTCACCCCGGTGAGGACGAAGTCCCCGTCGACGGCGGCCTGTCCGCCCTCGACGGTGAGGCCGACATCGACGAGCTTTCCCGTGTTGACGTTGAACAGGCGGAAGACATGCCACCCGTCACCGGCGCTGATGAGCCCGGTGAGGAGAGCGAACGGGACGACCCCGGAGGAGAGATTGCCGCAGTTGCCCGAGTAGTCGACGGCCGCCTCGGCGATCTCCACCTGCGCGAACGTGTAGTCGAGGTCGACGCCGTCGCGGTCGGAGGCGGAGACGACCATGACCTTCGACAGGGAGGAGATACCCCCGCCCATCCCGTCGAGCTGCCGGCCGAAGGCATCGGGCGAGCCCATCGCCGAGGTGAAGATCCGGTCCCAGGCCGTCCGCTCCTCACCGTCGCCGACCGGTGGCAGGTCCGCGGCGCGGAAGAAGAGGCCCTTGCTCGTGCCTCCGCGGACGAAGGCGGCGTCGATCCAGCGTGTCATGCCCTCAGAGTAGCGTTCCTCGCATCGACCACCGCCGGCACGATCGCCATCGCGAGGAAGCCGAGGACGGCGACGAAGGCGAAGAGGTAGAAGCCCCAGGGGTAGGCGATGCCGGCGGCGACGAGGGTGCCGGTGATGAACGGTCCGACGATCGCGCCGATTCGGCCGACCGCCGAGGCCATGCCGAGCGCCGTGCCGCGCGCGGTCGCCGGGTAGATCGCCGAGACGAACGCGTAGATGAGGACCTGGGCGGAGAAGACGAAGACGCCGGTGATGAAGACGGCGAGGTTGAGCAGCACCTGGCTCGTCATCGGGATGCTGAGGATCGCGAGGAAGACCGCGGCGAGGACGAACCAGAGGAGCACCACGGGTTTCGTCCCGTGCCGGTCGGCGAGCCACCCGGCGACGACGAGGCCGACGACGGCGCCGAGGTTGAGGACGAAGAGCATGACGAGGGAGTCGGAGACCTCGTATCCGGCGTCGGCCATGAGCTGCGGCAGCCACGTGTTGAGACCGTAGACGAGGAGGAGTCCCATGAAGCTCGCGGCCCACACGCCGATCGTCACGAGCGCGAACCTGCCGGTGAAGAGACCGCGCATCCCCGTCTTCGGCGCCGCCGAAGCCTCCGTGCTCTGCCGCGAGCGGGCGGCGAGGAACGCCGTCGATTCCGGCAGCTTCCACCACAGCAGCGGCACCATGACGAGCCCCGCGACGCCACCGGCGATGAAGAGCAGATGCCAGTTGTGCGAGTAGAAGACCGCGAGCAGCGAGATCGCCACGGCACCGGCGTGGTAGCCGGTCATCGTCAGCGTCGTCGCCTTGCCGGTCTTGCCCGAGCGGTTGTGCTCGCTGATGTAGGCGAGGCAGCTGGGCATGACCGCGCCGAGCGCGAGACCGGCGATGAACCGGAACACCGTGAACAGCGCGACGTTCGGAGCGAAGGCGACGAGCAGGGTGAAGACGGAGAAGATGATCACGCACGCGATGATCGTCACCCGCCGGCCCACTCGGTCGACGATCGGCCCGACGACGGCCGCCCCGAGGCCGACGCCGACGAGGCTCATCGTCGCCACGAGCGTCGCCGCCTCGGGGGTGAAGCCGAGCGCCCGGGTGGCGAGCAGCTGCGGGATGACCGCCCCGAGGACGACGAGGTCGAAGCCCTCGAGGGCGACGGCGAGCCAGCAGAGGACGGCCGGCCAGCGGGTGTCCGCGGGAGTGGGGCGGGATGGTGCGGTGGGCGATGCGGACAACGCTGTCTCCGGTCTGTCTTGTCGGTGGTGAAGGTGTCGGTGGTCAGAAGGGGTACGGGGCGATCTGCGAGCGCATCGTGATCCACTGGACCTCGGTGAAGGATTCGATGTTGGCCTCGGCGCCGCCGATGCGGGAGCCGTTGCCCGAGTCCTTCGTGCCGCCGAAGGGGACGTCCCCTTCATCGGCGATGGTCTGCTCGTTGATGTGGATCTTGCCCGAGTCGATGTGATCGGCGAGATCGATCGCGGTGCCGAGATCGCCGAGGATGCTCACCGACAGCCCGTACTCGCTGTCGTTGACGATGTCCGCGGCCTCCTCGAGCGTCGAGAACCGTCCCACGGGGGCGACGGGGCCGAAGATCTCCTGCGTCCAAGCGGGGTTCGTCGGCGAGAGGTCGGCGAGCACCGTCGCCGGGACGAACGGACCCTCGCCGACGCCGCCGGTGACGAGGCGGGCGCCATCAGCCTGGGCCTTCTCGATGATGTCGCGCACATGCGTCTGCTGCTTCTCGTCGATGATCGGCCCCAGGGCGACCTCCTCGGTGCTCGGGTCGCCGACGGGCAGCTTCGCGGCGTGCTCGGCCAGCGCTGCGACGTAGTCGTCGTAGATGCTGTCGTGGACGAGATGCCGACCGGTGGTCATGCAGATCTGACCCTGGTGGAACCACGATCCGAAGGCGCCCGCCGAGGCGGCTGCCTCGAGATCGGCGCCGGGGAGGACGATGAGGGCGTTGTTGCCGCCGAGCTCGAGGTGGCAGCGCTTGAGGAGGCGACCGGCGTTCTCGCCGACGATCCGTCCCGCCGCGGTCGACCCGGTGAACGAGATGACCGAGACCTCGGGGGCCGCGACGAGGGCTTCGCCGACGTCACCGCCGCCGGGCAGGACCTGGAGGACGCCCTCGGGCAGCCCCGCCTCGGCGAAGATCTTCGCCAGGGTGACGCCTCCGGACACTGCGGTGCGCGGATCCGGCTTGAGGATCACGGCGTTGCCGAGGGCAAGCGCCGGGGCGACGGAGCGGATGGAGAGGATGAGCGGGAAGTTGAACGGGGCGATGACGGTGACCACGCCCGCGGGCACGCGGCGGGAGAACGACCAGTGGGGTTCGTCCGAGGGCAGGACCTGCCCCTTCGGGTGAGTCGGCAGCGCTGCGGAGTCGTAGCAGGTGGCCGCCGCATAGTCGGTCTCGAAGGTGGCCTTCGCCGCGATCGCACCGGATTCGCGCATGATCCACGTGTTGATCTCCGCGGCGTGCTGGGTCCACAGCTCACCGGCGCGGCGCATCACCGCCGCCCGTTCCGTCGGTTTCGTCTTCGCCCAGTCGCGCTGCGCGGCGGCCGCCCGTCGTGCCGCTTCAAGGGCATCGTCGGACGAGGCCATGCCGATCTGGGCGAGGGTCTCACCGGTGGCGGGTTCGACGACGGGGGTCGGGTCGGCCGCCCCGTCGACCCAGTCGCCGGTGAAGATCCGGCCGTTCCAGTCGGTGCCGAGGAAGGTCTCAGTGCTCATTGCGGTGTCTCCTTGGGGTTGTGGTGGGGGTTTCAAGGGGTGGTCTTCTCGGTGTCGATCTCGATGAGGGTGGGCCGGCCGGCACCGTGGGCTTCGGTGAGGAGCTCGGCGAGATGGGCGGTCGAGTCCGCGTGGACCGCGGTCATGCCGTAGCCCCGGGCGATCGAGACGAAGTCGACGTCGCCGAGGTCGAGCCCGGGCACCGTGCCCGCGTCGAGCATGTCCGCGAACCACACGAGCGCCCCGTACGTGGAGTTGCGGAGGACGACGATGGTCACGGGGATGCCCTCCTCGACGGCGGTGCGCAGGGCGGCGATCGAGTAGTGGGCGGAGCCGTCGCCGATGATCGCGACGACGGGTCGGCGAGCATCGGCGAGCGCGACGCCCATCGAAGCGGGCAGACCCCACCCGAGCCCGCCGGAGGCGGGGAAGAAGTACGACCCGGACTCGCGGAGGTCCATCTGCGACCAGAACGCGGAGTTCGTCGACGTCGATTCGACGACGTAGCGGGTGTCGACCGGCATCGTCTCCCGCAGGGTCGCGAAGACCTCCTCGGGGTGGAGGGTGCCCGGTGTCGCCGAGGCGGTCGCGGGCTCGATCTCCGGCTCCCACGTCCGCGGGGTGCCGGGGTCGGGGGCGGCGGCGTCAGCGAGCCCGACGAGAGCGGCGACGGGGTCGGTGACGAGGGCATCGCCGAAGGGGGCGCGCTCGGCGGCGTCCGGGTCGTCGCCGATCTGGACGAGTTGCGTCGTCTCCGGCAGGTACTCCCCCGGCTGCCACTGGTGGTAGCGGAAGACGGGGGCGCCGATGACGAGGGCGAGGTCGTGGGCGCCGAGGATCTCCCCGATCGGGCCGATCGCCGCCGGCAGCACCCCGCGGAAGAGCGGATGCTGGTTGGGGAAGGGCAGGCGCGGCAGGGACGGGGCGGCCCACACGGGCAGGTCGTGCGCCTCGGCGAGGGCGATGGCGGCCGCCCACGCCTCCGGGGTGTCGACGTCAGGGCCGAGGACGAGGACCGCGGCCTCGGCTGCGTCCAGCCGGTCGTGGAGGTCGGCGATGACGATCGGATCGGGGGCCGAACCGGGGGCCACGGTGCGCGAGAGCTGGCCGACGACGCTCTCCTCGACCTCGGCGTCCCAGTCGTCGTACGGCACGGAGAGGTAGACGGGACCGCGCTGGGAGGCGAGCACGGATTCGGAGAACGCGCGGGGCACGTCGGCGGCCGCGAGCGGTTCGAGGGAGCGGTGAACGAGGGGTTTCGGAAGCATCGTGGCGTCGACATTGGCGAGCATGACCTCGGGACCGACCATGTTGCGCACCTGCTGACCTGCAGTGACGACGAGCTTGGAACGGGAGATCGCAGCGTTCGTCAGGGCGCCGAGGCCGTTGCCCGACCCCGAGGCGGCGTGGAGGTTGACGAGCGTGGGACGGTCGGTGACCTGGGAGTAGCCGTCGGCCATGGCGACGACGGCGGCCTCCTGGAGCCCGAGGATGTAGCGGGCGGTGAGGTCTTTGAGGAACGGCAGCTCATTCGATCCGGGATTGCCGAAGAGGACGGTCATTCCGTGGAATGCCATGAGGTCGTGGACTGCCTGCCGGACCGTGATTGCTGCCATGGACGATGCTCTCCTTCGAGACGGACGGTGGGGACGACCCGCCGATAATCGCCACGCTAGTGAGCGGCGACACGTCTGGCTACGGTTATTCCATTCATTGGGACGCACAGGTTCGCGCGGCTACGATGCTGGTATGGCGAACTCACCTTCGGGCGACTCGATGATCGATCGGCTCGTTCGCGTCCTCGGGGCCTTCGACCCCGACCACCCGAGCCTGACCACCGAGGAGCTCGCCGGCCGCGCTCAGCTGCCGAAGTCGACGGCGTATCGCCTCATCAACGACATGATGTCCCACGACCTCCTGCAACGGGATCCGAGCGGGCGGGTGCGGATCGGGGTCGGGATGTGGGAGCTGTCGAACCGCGCCTCCGACGCCGTCGAGCTCGCGTCCCTGGCGCGGCCGCACATGATCGCCGTTCACGACTTCGTCGGGGAGAACACGCAGCTGGGCATCCTCCGGGAGCGGGAGGTCCTCTTCATCGAGCGGATGTCGAAGCCCATGGCCGTCATCAACCGCTCGCGCACGGCTGGTCGACTGCCCGCGCACGCCTCCTCGTGCGGACTCGTCCTCCTCGCGCATGCGCCCCGGCACGTGCGCGAGGCGTATCTGCGGGGTGCGCTCACGGCGTTCACGGAGCGCACGACGACGGATCCGACGGTGCTGCGGCGAATGCTCCAGACGATCCGGACCTATCACTGCGCCGAGCTCGTCGGTCACATCGACGACGGCACGACGGGTGTGGCCGTGCCCGTCTTCGACGGCAGCGGGCTGACGATCGCGGGCCTCGGCGTCGTCGTCGACTCCGAGCGCAATGTCGGGATGCCGGCGATCATGCAGGCGCTGCGGGCCGCCTCGGCGGGGATCACTCAGGATCTCATCAGCCAGGGACGGTCGGTCACGGACTAGCTCAGGCTCGCGCAGCGTAGCGAGCGCGGCGCTTCTCGGCCTCGACCTCGCGGTCCTTCGGCGGTGCGGTCGTCACGAGGGAGTCGAGGAGGTGCTGGGTGATGTGGGCGATCTCCTCGACGGCGGCGTCGAAGGCCTCGGCGTTGGCCTTCGAGGGCTTCGTCGTCCCCGCGATCTTGCGCACGTACTGCAGTGCTGCGGCGTGGACCTCCTCCGAGGTGGCCGCGGGCTCGAAGTTGTGGAGGGTTCGGATGTTCCGGCACATGGCTCAACGGTACGCCGTCACTCCCCCTTGAGTGCTTGCAGAATGCAATTGCTTGGTGTGCTCAGTCAACCACACATCCGGCGCCGGCAGAATCCCCGACGTAGACTGAGCCTGACCACCGCCGAGGTGGTTCCGAACCCCAGGAGAATCGATGGTCGTCCCCGGCGAGCCCGCCGAACCGCTCACCCCCGCCCAGGCGGAGAAGGTCCAGCGGCTGCGCACGGACTTCTCGCGCCTGCTCATGCATCACCGGTTCGCGATCGACGAGGTGCTCACGAAGGTCTCGATCCTCCGCGAGGAGTTCCTCACCCTGCACCGCTACAACCCGATCGAGCACATCAGCTCACGGGTGAAGACCCCGCGCAGCCTGCTCGAGAAGATCACGCGGCGCGGTCTGCCGCTCGACATCGACGTCATCCGCACGGCGATCACCGACATCGCCGGCATCCGCATCACGTGCAGCTTCATCGCCGACACCTACCGGGTGCTCGAGACGCTGACCTCGCAGAACGACATCCGGGTCATCGAGATCAAGGACTACATCGCCCATCCGAAGCCCAACGGCTACAAGAGCCTCCACGCGATCCTGGAGATCCCGATCTTCCTCTCCGACGGTCCGGTGCCGATCATCTGCGAGGTCCAGGTGAGGACGATCGCGATGGACTTCTGGGCGAGCCTCGAGCACAAGATCCACTACAAGTACGCTGGCGACGTGCCCGACCGCCTCGTCGCCGAACTCACCCGCGCCGCCGCCGTCGCCGGTGAGCTCGACCTCAAGATGGAGCAGCTCCACAACGAGGTCCGCGACGCCGATGCCACCGACCACGGCAACGACCTCGACGCCGAGCTCCTCCGTCTGCTGTGGAACCTCAGCCGCGACGAGGAGTGAGGTCAGAACCGGGCGGAGAATCCGCCGTCGGCGCTGATGAGCTGCCCGGAGACCCAGCGACCGGCAGGTGAGAGCAGGAACGCGACGATGCCGGCGATGTCGGCAGGCGTGCCGAGGCGACCGAGCGGCTGGGCAGGGAGCAGAGCGGCCCGCAGGTCCTCGTCCATCCACCCGGTGTCGATGGGACCGGGATTGACGACGTTCGCCGAGATCCCCCGCGGCCCCAGTTCTCTGGCTGCGGAGATGACGATGCGATCGAGCGCCCCCTTCGACGCCCCGTAGGGCAGGTTGCCGGTGACATGGTTGCTCGTGAACGCGACGACCGCTCCGCCGTCAGGGCCGATCTGCCGGGCGAAGGCGGCGATGAGGAGGAGGCTGGCCCGGGCGTTGACGGCGACATGTCGGTCGAAGCTCTCCGCGGTCGTGTCGAGGATGCCCGATTCGACGCCGTGGGCATGGCTGAGGACGAGGGCGTCGAGGGTGCCGTGCTCGGCGGTCACGGCCGCGATGAGCTCGTCGGGACCCGTCGGCGTCGACAGGTCGCAGGGCTGGTCGGCGCCGTCGAGGTCGCTGGTGACGACGTCCCAGCCGTCGGCTTCGAGCCGCGGCACGATGCCGGCGGCGATGCTGTCGGGTCGGGCGGCACCGGTGATGAGCGCAAGAGGCATGGTTCGAGGGTAGTGCCTACTCCCGGTGGGCGACGATGTTGAAGACGTTGCCGTCGGGTGCCCGGACGAAGAAGCGCCGCACGCCCCATTCCTCGTCGGTGAGCGGGTGGACGATCTCGAATCCGCGCTCGACCGCCTCGGCGTAGGCGGCGTCGACGTCGTCGACCTTGATCGAGGCGGCCGCATCGACCGGGGCGGTGGCATCCGCGGTGACGACCTGGAGGTGCGCACCCGTCTCGGGCGAGGTGAACCGGGCGACCCAGCCGAGGTTGAACTCCTCGGTCGCCAGCCCGAGGTAGGACGTGTAGAAGTCGCGCGCGGCGGCGATGTCGGCGACCGGCAGATCGGCGATGATGCTGTGGACTCTCATGGCTCCCCTTTCACCACTGGTCGTGGTCGAAGACCTGGCAGAAGACGCTCGTCATCGCGTCGCTGAAGAGGACGAACTGGACCTCGGTGATCGTCTCCCAGCGCCCGCGGGCCCGCCCGTCGACGATGACGGCATGCGCCGCCTCGGCGACGTCCCGCGGCGACCAGCCGTAGACCCCGCCGCCGATCGCCGGGAACGCCACCGAGGCGGCCCCGACCTCCTCGGCGACGTTGAGGCTCGATTCGAACGCCGACTCGAGGACCTCCGGGTCGGCCTCGCCGGCGTTCCGGTTGGGGCCGACGGTGTGGATGACCCACCGCGCCGGCAGCTCACCCGCCTCGGTGGCCACGGCCTGACCCGGGGGAAGACCGCGCGGCAGACTCGTGCGCCGCAGCTCTCTCGTCGCCTCGAGGAGAGCGGGTCCCGCCGCGCGGTGGATCGCCCCGTCGACGCCGCCTCCGCCGAGGAGACTCGAGTTCGCGGCGTTGACGATCGCGTCGACGCTCACCTCGGTGATATCGCCTTCGAGTACCGTGATCTTCATGGAGCGAGTCTAGTCAGGACGGTGGCGGATGTGCAGGCTTCTCGGATTCATCTCACCGACCCCGGTGAGCGCGGCGGGACTGATCGGCCGCGCCCAGTGCCGGCAGTGGCAGGACCTCGGCCGACTCCACGACGACGGGTGGGGCACGGCGTGGATCGATCCGGCCACCGAGGCGCTCGACCGGTTCCGCACGCCCCACGAGGGCACGAACGACCCCCGTCTCACCGCGGCGCTCGACGATGCGGCCGCGCGCGGGCGGATCGTCCACCTGCGGATGGCAACGACGGGGATGGCCGACCTCGTCGAGAACACGCACCCGTTCCTCGCCGACGGCGTCGCGCTCGCACACAACGGGTCGATCCACCCGGTCGAGCAGCTGCGGGCGCAGGTCACCGAAGCCGAGATCGCGCGCATCGGCGGCACGACGGATTCGGCCCTCCTCTTCGCCCTCATCCTCCGGCGGGTCGATGCGGGCGCCCCGCTCCTCGAGGCCGTCGTCGAGACGGTGCGCGAGATCCGCGCGGAGTTCGACCACCCGGGCATCAATCTGCTCGTCCTCACCCGGACCGAGCTCATCGTCGTCCATGCCACGCTCGGCACCGAGGTGCCCTACGCGAGCTTCGACACGTCCGAGACCGGCGGCCGGCTCCCGCTCGACCATCGCGATCACTACTACCGGATGAGCTGGCGGCGCTTCGCTGACGGGGCGACGATCGTCACGAGCTCGGGGCTCAGCCACGCCGGCTGGAGCCGGATCGAGCAGAACACCGCGATGCGCCTGACCGTCGCCGACGGCGCGGAGACGATCGTGCGGCTGTGAGCTACGCCTTCTGGACGGTGATCGTCCACGAGGCGTCGCCGGTGCGGTCGAAGTGCGTGACCGGGTAGCCGTTCTCCGCCGCCCGCTGGGGAATCGCCTCGGTGGCCTGGGTGCAGTCGAAGTTGATGACGAGTTCGTCACCGACGCTCAGATCGCTGATCGCGTCCTTGGCTTCGACGAGGGGGAAGGGGCAGACGAGCCCGTTGGTCTCAAGTGTCTGTTTCATGCTGTCCTGCTTCCTGCGGGCATCGGGGTGCCCGCTGCGCTGCGTGGTCTGATGGTGGCCTTCGCGGCGATGGCCGCGCCGACGATCATGAAGAACGTCGCGACCCAGCCCTGGTATTCGAACTGTGCGGTCGAGACCATGGCGTTGCCGACGGTGCAGCCGCCGGCGATCGCCGCGCCGATGCCCATCCCGACGCCCCCGGCGATCGCCTTGAGCAGCGTCTCACGGTCGGGCACGCGGATCCGGAACTCCCCGGAGGCCTTCGCGGCGATGAACGAGCCGACGAGGATGCCGATGACGAGCATGACTCCCCAGTCGACGAGGGTGACGTCCCCGGTGGCGAAGTAGGTGACGAGGTTCGCCGAGGGGGTCGTGATGCCGAGCCCGGAGTTGCGTCCCGTCGCCGCTGACAGCGGCCAGGCGAGGGTGGCGAGGACGCCGATGATCGCGGCCGTGGCGAACGGGTTCCACCGCTTCTCGAAGAGGAGGTGGGCCAGTCCGGTCCGCCGCGGGGGCAGCGTGGCCACCGGGGTGGTGAGCTTGCGGTTGTGGCGGATCGTCAGCCACACGGCGACGCCGGAGAGCGCGATCGCGAAGACCCACGGGCTCAGTCCGGTCGTCGCACTCAGAGTGCCGTCGGGGACGGTGATCGACCGCAGACCATCGGTGAGTCCCGCTGCCGGGCCGGTCTTCATGATCGCGGCGGTCAGCGCGAAGAAGATCAGCGCCATCCAGCTGCCGACGAGTCCTTCGCCGACCCGGTAGTACGTGCCCGTGGCACAGCCCCCGGCGAGGATCATCGAGGCCCCGAAGATCAGTCCGCCGAGGATGGAGGCCAGCCACGGGAACGCCGACTGCTCGAGGGTGATGATGCCGAGCGAGCTGAAGGCGGCGAGGCCGATCGCATGGACGGCGATGACGACGATGAGCGCGGAGAACCACCGGGTGTTGCCGGTGAGCGTGAGATCGCGGAAGGCGCCGGTGACGCAGAAGCGTCCGCGCTGCAGGACGAATCCGAGCAGCAGCCCGACGACGAGTCCGGTGATGATCATGGATGGCCTTCCTGCCGATGTGCACCCGGGACCGTCCTGCGATGACGGAGCCCAGGTGTTGAGCATTGCAGTGCAGAACAGGCGATCCCAACCCGAGCGAATTGAGCAAACACCCGCCTGCACCGCCCACTATTGTTGAGCAATCACGTTCGCTGCGTCAATGCCGCGTCATGTGTCGTCACCCACGGACGCCGTTGAATGAGAAAGTTGTCGCGCCGGTTTCGTGGTGCGGAGCACACTGAGGTGAACCCTGACAGGCAAGGAGGCCTCAGTGCCAGATCTCCACACCGATGTCGCGATCGTCGGCGCAGGACCCGCGGGCCTCATGCTCGCCCATCTCCTGCACGTCGCCGGCATCGATTCCGTCGTCGTCGACAATCGCAGCCATGACGACATCGCGACGACCCATCGCGCCGGCATCCTCGAGGCCGCCTCGGTGCGGATGCTCGAGACCCCGGGCATCGACTCCCGCGTCCACACCGCAGGCCATCGCCACGACGGCATCGACATCCGCGTCGACGGGGTCAGCCACCCTCTCGACTTCCCCGACCTCGTCGGCGAATCCGTGTGGCTCTACCCGCAGAACGAGATCTACGTCGACCTCGCCGCCGCCCGCGCCCGCACCGGACGACCGACGTTCCATGCGGTGACCGACACCCGCCTCGACGCCGTCGAATCGCAGTCCCCGCAGGTGCGCGCCGTCACCGACGACGGTGAGCCGCTCACCGTCACCGCCCGGTACGTCGTCGGCGCCGACGGCTCCCGCGGCCCCTCACGGGCATCGATCCCCGAGACCACGCGCAAGCGGTTCTTCCACGAGTACCCGTTCGCATGGTTCGGGATCCTCTGTGAGGCGCCGCCGAGCCACGAGGTCCTCATCTACTCCCGCTCCGCACGCGGCTTCGCCCTGATCTCCCAGCGCAGCGACACCGTCCAGCGGATGTACTTCCAGGCCCCACCCGACACCGAGGTCGCCGACTGGTCCGACGACCGCATCTGGACCGAACTCCAGGCCCGCGTCGAGGGCCCCGACGGCTTCGCGCTCCGGACCGGTCCGATCATCGACAAGACGGTTCTGCCGTTCCGCTCGGCCGTGACCGAGCCGATGCAGCACGGCTCGCTCTTCCTCGCCGGCGACAGCGCCCACACCGTCCCCCCGACCGGCGCGAAGGGCCTCAACCTCGCCTTCGCCGACGTCGCGGTGCTCGCCCCCGCCCTCGTGCGCGCCCTGCAGGACTCCGACGCCGAGGCGCTCGCCCGGTACTCGGCGACCGCGACGAAGCGCGTCTGGAAGGCCCAGAACTTCTCGTACCAGATGACGAGGATGCTCCACACCGACCCCACCGCGGATCCCTTCGAAGCCCGCCGCAGCCTCGGCGAGCTCGATTCGATCCTCACCTCCGACCACGGCCGCCGGTACCTCGCCGAGTGCTACACCGGCTGGCCGCACACCACCACCATCCCCTGAAGAAGAGAGGTCAGACCATGAGCGCACAGAAGCTCTCCGGTCCCGACGACGCCGCCGAATCCCAGGCGACGCTGAGCGCGGAGATCAATGAGATCGGCCGCGAGTTCCGAGACGCCGTGGCAGCCGGCGCCCCGGTCGAGACGCAGCCGCGACTCGACTACCCGCCCTACCGGTCCTCGCTGCTGCGGCACCCGACGAAGGATCCTCGCCACACCGATCCGGAGACGATCGAGCTCTACTCCCCGGCGTTCGGCCACCGGGACATCGGCACCCTCGAATCGGATCTCACGATCCAGGCCGGCGGGGAGCCGATCGGCGAGCGCATCCGCGTCACCGGCCGGGTCCTCGACGGCCAGGGCCGGCCGGTCGCCGGTCAGCTCGTCGAGATCTGGCAGGCGAACTCCGCCGGCCGCTACATCCACAAACGCGACCAGCACCCGGCCCCCATCGACCCGAACTTCACCGGGGTCGGGCGCACCCTGACGGGCCCGGACGGATCGTACTCGTTCACGACGATCAAACCCGGCCCCTACCCGTGGAAGAACCACCACAATGCATGGCGGCCGGCCCACATCCACTTCTCGCTCTTCGGCACCGAGTTCACGCAGCGGATGGTCACGCAGATGTACTTCCCCGGTGACCCGCTCTTCGCCCTCGACCCGATCTTCCAGTCGATCACCGACGAGAAGGCGCGCGAGCGCCTCGTGGCGGCCTACGACCACGACATCACCGAACACGAATTCCTCATGGGCTACACGTGGGACATCGTCCTCACGGGAGCCCAGCGGACCTGGATGGAAGAGGACGACGATGCCTGAGACCGAGTACACCGCCACCCCCGGTCAGACCGTGGGGCCCTTCTACGGCTACGCCCTGCCCTACCCGGGCGACAGCGCGCTCGTCCCGCCGGCAGCGGCCAACGCCGTGCAGCTGGCCGGGGTCGTCTACGACGGCGCGGGGGTGCCCGTGCCCGATGCGATCCTCGAGATCTGGCAGCCGGACGAGACCGGCACGGTCTCCCGGGCGACGGGGTCGCTGCGCCGTGACGGCTTCACGTTCACCGGGTTCGGGCGCGCCGCCTGCGACCCCGAGGGCCGGTTCAGCTTCTCCACCGTCGTCCCCGGCCCCACCGAGGCGGGCAAGGCCGCTTTCATCAGCGTCGTCGTCTTCGCCCGCGGCCTGCTCAACCGGCTCTTCACCCGGGTCTACATCCCCGGTGACGCCGAGGCGCTGGCGGCCGATCCGCTGCTGTCCTCCCTCGACCCGGCAGAGCGGGAGCGTCTCATCGCGACCCGGGAGGCTGACGGGACGCTGCGTTTCGACATACGGTTGCAGGGAGAGGACGAGACCCCGTTCCTCCGGTTCCCCGGCCACGCCGACTGAGACGACAGAGGAGACTGCATGAGCCGCACCCGACTGCTCTTCGCCCCCGGCGATCTCCGCGGCGCCGACAGCGTCGACGATGCGGCGCTCGTCGGGGCGATCGGCGAGGTCGAGAGCGCGTGGGTGACCGCGCAGGCATCAGCCGGTCTCGTCTCCGCGGACACGCGGACCGCGGCCACCGGGGCGGTCGATGCCGTGACGTGGGAGCTCCAGGCCGATGCGGAGGCGCTGGCAGGCCTGGCCGCGGACGCCGAATCCGGCGGCAATCCCGTCATCCCGTTCCTCACCCGGGTGCGCGCTCGCCTCACTCCCGAGGCGGGCCGCGCCCTCCACCGGGGGCTGACGAGCCAGGATGTCATGGACTCCGCGCTCGGGCTCCTCGTCACCCGCACGATCGCCGAGACCCGGGCCCGCCTCGACGTCATCACCGAGGCGCTCCGCTCCCTCTCCGAGGCCCATGCCGACACCCTGTGCCTGGCCCGCACCCTCACCCAGCCGGCGCTGCCGACGACGTTCGGTCTGCGGGTCGCGACGTGGGCGGCGGAGGTCGCCGAGGTCGCAGCGCTGACTCCCCGCAGCGACGCCGTCCAGGTCGGCGGGGCCGCCGGCACGCGTGCGGCGATCCGGGAGTTCGCCGGGGACCGCACCGAGGCGCTGCTGCGGGAGTTCGAGGTCCAGCTGCGCGGGCCCGACGCCGCCCTCTCCCCCACCCCCGTTCCCTGGCACACCGACCGGGTCCGCGTCCTGACCTGGGCGACCCATTTCACCCAGTGCGTGGGCGTGGGCTCCTCGATCGCGCGAAACGTCCTCATCGGCACCCGCCCCGAGGTCGGGGAACTCGCCCTCGCCGCGACCGGCGGCTCCTCGGCGATGCCGCAGAAGACGAACCCGACCGTCGCCGTCCTCCTCCACCGCAACGGCATGCGCGCTCCCGGCCTGCTCGCCACGGTCGCCACGACCGGCGCCGAAGCCGTCGAGGAGCGCTCCGACGGTGCCTGGCATGCCGAATGGCCGGCCCTGTCCGCGCTCATGGTCCTCGCCCTGTCCTCCCTGGCCCTCCTCGAGGAGATGGTCGCCGGACTGAGCGCCCGCCCCAAGGCGATGCGCCGCAACCTCGACGCCGCCGGTCCCGGCATCTACGGCGAGAAGCTCACGATCGTCTTCGGCGACCGTCTGTCGAAGGACGCGATCACAGAGATCCTCTCCGGTTCCGGTGACCCCGCCGAGCTCCTCGGCGCCGCCCTCGCCGCGACCCCCGGGCCGGTCCCCGACCCCGCGGAGCTGGAGGGATACTTCGCACCGTCGTCCTACCTCGGCGAGGCCGAGGGCATCCGCGAGACGATCATCCGCACGACCGACCCGACCACCCCCTGACGAAAGCGACCACCGTGGAACTCACCGCCTCAGTCCTCACGACCCCGACCGCCCCCGCTGCCCGGGTCGTCATCGCCCTGCCCTCGCTCGGCACCTCGGTGGGCGCGCTGTGGCAGCAGGCGGCGAGCGCCCTGGCCGATCTCTCCCCCGACACCGCGGTCATCGGCATCGACCTGCCCGGTCACGGCCGCTCCCCCGCCCTCGATGTGGGGGCCGGAGCGTCGCGTTCGGAGGTTCCCCGGGTGTCGATGGCCGATCTCGCCGAGGCGGTGCTCACGACGGTCGACCGTGTCCTTCCCGATGTCGTCGGCGACTCGGAGGTGGCCGTGTCGCTGGCCGGGGACTCGATCGGCGGCGCCATCGCCCTCCAGCTCGCCCTCGAGCATCCGGAGCGGTTCGAACGGGCGGCGGTGTTCTGCACCGGGGCGAAGATCGGCGAAGCCCAGGGCTGGGAGGAGCGCGCGGAGACCGTCGCGATCTCCGGAACCCCGACGCAGGTCATCGGATCGGCCGAACGGTGGTTCGGTCCCGGATTCATGGAACGCGAACCCGAGGCCTCGGCAGCACTCCTCCATTCCCTCCAGGATGCCGACCGGTTCTCCTACGCCGCGCTCTGCTACACGCTCGCCGACTTCGACATCCGGGGGCGCCTGTCCGAGATCGGCCTGCCGCTGCTCGCCGTCGCCGGTGAGCACGACACTCCGACCCCACCGACGAAGCTCGCCGAGATCGCCAACGCCGTCCCCGGTGCGCTCCTCGAGATCATCGAGGGTGCCGCCCATCTCGTGCCGATCGAGGCGCCCGTCGTCACCGCGGGACTCCTCTCCGACTTCCTCGCCGGCCGCGGCACGAGCGGGGCAGAGACCGGGGCGGCTGCCGATGTGCCCCGGCCGACGGCCGCGGGACCGCGGGACGCCGACCGCGACGCCGTGTGGGAGGCGGGGATGGGAGTGCGCCGCGAGGTCCTCTCCGATGCCCACGTCGACCGGGCGAACGCCGCGATCACGGACTTCACCGCCGACTTCCAAGACCTCATCACCCGCTTCGCGTGGGGTGAGATCTGGACGCGGCCGGGCCTCGACCGGCGGATGCGCTCGGCGATCACGCTCACGGCGATGATCGCCGGCGGACACGAGGCGGAGCTGAAGATGCACGTCAAGGCCGCGCTGCGCAACGGGCTCAGCCGCGACGAGATCAAGGAGATCCTCCTCCAGTCCGCGATCTACTGCTCGGTGCCCTCGGCCAACACCGCCTTCGCCGTCGCCGCCGAGGCCCTCGCCGAGGTCGACGCCGACGGACTCGACTGACCCGAAGGGCTCAGGCGCCGTCCTTGGCCGCGCCGTCCTTGGCCGCACCGTCCTTGGCGGCGATCTCGAGGTACTGGGTTGAGAGCATCCGGTAGGCGCGCGTGCCGAAGGCGGCGAGAGCGAGGACGATCGAGACGATGCCCGCCCACAGGAAGACGAGCGCGATGCCGCGCACGTCCCCCTCGCCGAGCAGCCAGCCCCAGCGGTCGGCGCCCGCATCGGTGCGCATGTACGGGATGACCCAGAACTCCGCGATCGGGGCGATGAGGAACGCGGTGATCGGCGCCGAGGCCGCCTCGAACGTCATGGCGAAGCCGAACACGCGACCCTGCTGACGGAACGGCACGACCCGCTGGATGACCGTCTGCTCGGCGGCCTCGATGACCGGCAGCATGAGGAAGAAGCCCCACAGTCCGAGGCCGTAGAGGAGCCAGGACTCGCGCAGCGCGAAGACCGCGCCGAGCAGACCGATGAGGCAGCAGAAGAGGAGCATCGTGCGGATCGGATTGCGCCCGAGACCGAACTTCGCGACGAGTCCGCCGCCGATCATGAACCCAGTCGAGACCACGGCCAGGGCGATGCCCCAGGCCTGGGCAGACCCGAAGACCTCGATCCCGTAGGGGTCGGTGAGCGCCATGTAGACGCCGCCGACGAGGTTGTTGAGCGTCGTGAAGAGCACGAGCGCGAAGAGCCCGGGAGCGGCGAGGACCGCGGCGAGGCCGCCGCGGATGTCGACCCAGCCGGGCTGCCCTGCGGAGGCGACGATGACCGGCTCGGGGATCCGCAGGGTGAGGAGGTGGAGGAGGGAGAGGCCGATGAGGACGACGGCGATGGCGATCGACCAGCCCATCCCGAGGAACCCGACGGCGAGTCCGCTGAAGACGCTCGTGACGAGGAAGCCGAGGCCCTGGACGGTGCCGACGAGGCCGTTCGCGTTGGCGCGCTTGGGCCCGGGCACGAGCAGGGACACGGTCGTCGACAGGGCGATGCCGCGCAGCTGCTCGACGACGGCCCCGGCGAGCATGACGATGCTGAAGACCCAGAACCACGGTCCGCCGATGTCGAGGAGGATCGCATTCGGCACCGCCAGGTAGATGAGCCCGGTGACGGCGAAGAGGAGGAGCGTGCCGGCCGTGGCGACGACCATGACCCGAAGCTTGCGGAACCGGTCGACGACGGTGCCGAAGAACATCGAGAAGAGAGCGACGAGGAGCATGTACGCCCCGCCGATGACCCCGGTGGCGAGCACCGATCGGGTCTCGAGGTAGACCCAGAAGGTCAGGGCGAACCAGAGGAAGCTCGTCGTGACGTTGGCGATGGCAGTGTTGACGAGGACATGGAGGAACGTCCGCTGTCCGCCCGGCGGCGGTTCGGGGTCAGCCGCATGGGGATCGTCGCTCATCACCGTCATGTCTCTCACAGTAGCCCGACGCACTGACATGGGACCGATCACATTGTGACGGCGCGGACTACCGGTGCCCGGTCGCGGGCACTAGGCTGGTGCGGTTGCCGCGGCCGCCCTGCCGTCGGCGAGAACCCGCACCCCATCCCAGAGGACAGTCATGAGCGATGCGCCCGTGCCCCGCCGGACCTACAAATTCGCCGTCTTCGCCCTCGCGATCGGCGCGTTCGGGATCGGCGTCACCGAGTTCGCCACGATGGGACTCCTCCCGCAGATCGCCGCCGAGCTGCGCATCACCGTCCCGCAGGCCGGGCATGCGGTGTCCCTCTACGCCCTCGGCGTCGTCGTCGGCGCCCCGCTCATCACGACGATCGCCGCGCACATGGATCGCAAGCTCCTGCTCCTGTGCCTCATGGGACTCTTCGCCCTCGGCAATGTCGCCTCGATGCTCGCGCCGAATGCGGCGCTGTTCAACATCGCCCGC
The DNA here is from genome assembly GCF_005502845.1 of Brevibacterium sp. 2SA. Lineage (NCBI taxonomy): Bacteria > Bacillati > Actinomycetota > Actinomycetes > Micrococcales > Brevibacteriaceae > Brevibacterium > Brevibacterium sp. 2SA. The sequence continues at coordinate 59,585 of NZ_SCMW01000012.1, forward strand.
TTCGTCAGCGGCCTCCCCCACGGCGCCTACCTCGGCATCGGCGCGATCGTCGCGGCCTCGCTCGTGCCGGTGAGCCGCCGCGGCCGGGCGATGGCGAGGGTCATGCTCGGTCTGACGATCGCGAACATCGTCGGTGTGCCCGTCGCCGCGGCCCTCGGCAACGCCTTCGGCTGGCGCAGCGCCTATGCGCTCGTCGCCGCGCTCGGCATCCTCACCGTCATCATGGTCGCCATCGCAGTGCCCAAGGTGAGGCTCTCCCAGGCGCCCTCGGCGCGCGGGGAGATCAAGGCGCTGGCGCGGCCGCAGATCATCCTCACCCTGCTCGCCGGTTCGATCGGCTTCGGCGGCATGTTCGCCGTCTACACCTACATCACCCCGACGATGACCGAGGTCGCCCATGTCCCGGAGACCGCGATCCCGTGGGTGCTCGCCGTCTACGGTCTCGGCATGACGGCGGGTTCGCTCATCGCCGGTCCACTCGTCGACAAGTCGATCGAACGGTCGGGAACCGGCGGCATGATCCTCTCCGCTCTCGTCCTCGCCGCGTTCGGGGCGTTCACGGAGAACGCCGCGGTCGCGATCGTCGCGCTCTTCTTCATCGGCATCGCCGGCTCCATGATCACGACCTCCCTGCAGATGCGGCTGCTGCGCGATTCGACCGACGCCCCGAGTCTCTCGGCGGCGATGAACCACGCGGCGTTCAATCTCGCCAACGCCCTCGGCGCGTGGCTCGGCGGCATCGTCATCACCGCCGGTCTCGGCTACCGGGCACCCGCGTGGGTGGGCGTGGGCCTGTGCATCGCCGGCCTCATCGTGCTGACGATCGCGATCGTCCTCCGCCGGAAGGGCCCGGCCGCGTCGTCGAGCCGGACGACGCTCGACCTGTGATCCTCCGCGCCCCGGCCTGCGATCTCAATCCCTGAGACGCAGGCTGTGCGCCTGTTGAGACGAGCGTAGTGTCGGTCCGTCCACACGAGCACGACTGCCCGTCTTCACCACCACAGCGGAGCACAGAGAACATGTCCACCGAAACACAGCCGGACGGCGCACCCGCGCAGTCCGCAGCCGAATCCGAGGCGATCGCGGCGACGAGGAAGAACAACACGCGCGGCAAGGTGCTGAGCGCCTCGATGGTCGGCACGACCATCGAGTTCTTCGACTTCTACGCCTACGCGACGGCGTCCTCACTCGTCTTCCCCGCCCTCTTCTTCCCCAACCAGACCTCGACGACGCAGCTGCTGAGCTCGTTCGCGATCTTCGGCGTCGCCTTCGTCGCCCGCCCCGTCGGGTCGATCATCTTCGGCCACTTCGGCGACCGCATCGGCCGGAAGAAGACGCTCATCGCGTCCCTGCTCATCATGGGCATCGGCACGTTCCTCATCGGCCTCCTCCCCACCGCCGAGACCCCCGGCTGGGTCGTCCTCGCCCCGCTCCTCCTCGTCCTCCTCCGCTTCTCCCAGGGCGTGGGCCTCGGCGGCGAATGGTCGGGCGCGGCGCTGCTGGCGACGGAGAACGCTCCGAAGGGCAAGCGCGCGATCTGGGGAACGTTCCCGCAGCTCGGCGCCCCGGTCGGCTTCATCCTCGCGAACCTCCTCTTCGTCGGCCTCAACTCGTGGCTCTCGCCCGAGGCGTTCCTCGCGTGGGGCTGGCGGATCCCGTTCCTCCTCTCGGCCCTCCTCGTCGCCGTCGGCCTCTACGTCCGGCTCTCGCTCATGGAGACCCCGGCGTTCCAGCTCGTCGAGCAGCGCCAGCAGATCTCCCGAGCCCCGATCGGCCGCGTCTTCACCGGCAGCTGGCTGCCGCTGCTGCTCGGCACGTTCATCATGCTCGCGACCTACGTCATCTTCTACTTCATGACCGCGTTCACGCTCACGTACGGCACGTCCCCGGCGACGGTGGAGCAGGCGGAGACCGCCGCCGAGGCGGCCGGCAAGCCCTTCGATCCCGCGGGCTTCGTCGCGGGGCTCGGTTATGAGAAGAACGAGTTCCTCACCTACCTCATCATCGGCGTCGTGTTCTTCGGCATCTTCACCGTCGTCTCCGGACCGCTCGCGGAGAAGCTCGGACGCCGGAAGATGCTCATGGGCGTCACGGTGCTCATCGCCGTCTACGGGCTCGCCGTCAACGTGCTCTTCAACGCGGGCACCGTCGGCGTCGTCGCCGCCCTCATCATCGGCTTCACCCTCATGGGCCTGACGTTCGGGCCGATGGCCGCGTACCTGCCCGAGCTCTTCCCCGCCAACGTCCGCTACACGGGTTCGGCGGTGTCGTACAACATGGCCAGCGTCATCGGCGCCGGTCCCGCACCGTTCGCGATGGTCGCGCTGTGGCAGGCCGAGGGAGGCACGATCTTCTGGTGCGGCCTCTACATCGTCGCCGCCGCGTTCCTCACGTTCGTCGCGCTCTACTTCGCGAAGGAGACCGCAGACCTCGACATCGAGGCCGAACTGAGCTGAGTCCCGACTCAGCCGGACGCAGAGCTGAACCCAGCAGAGCAGCACCCAGCGCCGAGGCGGACCCGCAGGTCCACCTCGGCGCTTCGTGCAACGGTTTGGCAACGACCACCTCGGCGAGGGCCGACGAAACATCGATGTGACACAGGACACGGTACGATTCCTCACAGATGCCGCTCAGAATTCGGTTGCTGGGCGGCGCACATGCGTGTGACATCGCCGTCACCGACGATCTGGGAGGATCCATGAAACGACGCTTGACCATGGCCGCCGTGGCCGCTGGCGCTCTCTTCGCCCTGTCCGCATGCGGAGGTGGAGGATCGGGTTCGGAGCCGACGGCCGAGGGCGGGGTTCCCCTCGTCAGCGAAGGACAGCTCACCGTCTGCTCCGACATTCCGTATGAGCCGTTCGAGTTCGTCGAGAACGGCGAGAACGTCGGCTTCGACATCGACCTCGCCCAGGGCCTGGCCGACGACCTCGGCGTCGAGCTCAACGTCATCACGACCGCCTTCGAGGCCATCCAGTCCGGGTCGGCGCTCGACACCGCTCAGTGCGACATCGCCCTGTCGGGCATGTCGATCACGGAGGACCGGAAGACGAAGATGGACTTCTCCGCGCCGTATCTCAAGGACAACCTCGGACTCATGGCGACGAAGGAGTCCGGCATCAAGGGAATCGCCGACGTCAAGGGCAAGGAGGTCGGCGTGCAGCAGGCGACGACCGGTGAGACCTATGCCCAGGACAACGGCGCCACACCCGTCCAGTTCGAGGATTCCGGGCTGATGACCCAGGCGATCCAGACCGGTCAGGTCGATTCGGTCATCGGCAACATCTCCATCATCTCCACCGCCGTCGCCGCTGACGACAACCTCGTCTTCGTCGAGGAGTACGACACCGGCGAGGTCCTCGGCGCCGCGGTGAAGAAGGGCAATCAGCCGATGCTCGACGCCTTCGGCACGACGATGCAGCGCCTCTACTCCGACGGCGCCTACGACGCCGCCGTCGACAAGTGGTTCGGCGATGTCGCCGATGCCGCGCGGATCCCCGAAGCGGACCGGGCGGCGACGACTCCCTGACGCCCATCCACGAGGCCCGGTCGGCATGATGTCGGCCGGGCCTCGGCAGGTTCCCGTTCACCGACACCGCATGCGGCCCACCCCGCCGGATGCATGAGGGCTCCTCACAACGGGCCCAGAATTCTGGAGGCACTGTGGCTCTCAGCGTGCGTCAGCGCGAGCGAACATCCCGCGGCATCCAATACGGCATCCTCATCGTCGCCGTCCTTCTCGCCGTCTTCCTCGCCGACTGGCAGACGATCTACCTCAAGTTCTTCAATCCCGACGTGATCGCGGCGCAGTTCCCCGAGATCATCACGACTGCGCTCGTCAACACGATCATCTACACGGCGCTCGGGTTCGTGCTCGCGCTGTCGCTCGGGATCCTCCTCGCGCTCATGAAGATCTCGTCGGTCGCTCCCTACCGGTGGATCGCGACGGCCTACATCGAGCTCTTCCGCGGCGTGCCGGCCCTCCTCGTCTTCCTCGCGTTCGGCTATGCGGTGCCCTACGCGTTCGGCATCCGGATGGACACGTATGTCACCGTGATGCTCGCACTCGGCATCGTCGAGTCCGCCTACATCGCCGAGACGATCCGCGCCGGACTCCAGGCCGTGCCGAAGGGCCAGTACGAGGCGGCGCGGTCGCTGGGCATGTCCCACACGCGGGCGATGGTCACGATCGTCATCCCGCAGGCGTTCCGCATCATCCTGCCGCCGCTGACGAACGAGATCATCCTCATGACGAAGGATTCCTCGCTCATCTACATCCTCGGACTCACCGCCTCCCAGTACGAGCTGACGAAGTTCGGCAGAGAGGCGATCTCCAATCCGGAGGCGGGGCTGACACCGCTCGTCGTCGCCGGTGTCTGCTATCTCGTCATCACGGTCCCGTTGGGGATCCTCGCCCGGCGCTTCGAGTCGCGCACCGCCAAGATCAAGAAGTAGGACGATATGTCGATTGCATCGAAACCGACCGAGGACATCCACGCCGAAGGGTGCACGATCACCGGCCTCCACAAGTCCTACGACGATGTCGAGGTGCTCAAGGGCATCGATCTCGACGTCAAGCCGGGTCAGGTGGTCTGCCTCATCGGACCCTCAGGATCCGGGAAGTCGACCCTGCTGCGCTGCGTCAATCTGCTCGAGCAGCCCAACGCCGGGACGATCACCGTCGCGGGCTACGACGCGACGGACCCCGATGTGGAGATCAACAGTCTGCGCCGGCACGTGGGCATGGTGTTCCAGGCATTCAACCTCTTCCCGCACCTGACGGTCATGGACAACTGCACGATCTCGCAGCGCCGGGTGCTCAAGAGGGGCAGGGCGGAAGCGGAGCGGATCGCCCTCGATCGCCTCGCCCAGGTGGGGTTGGAGGGCTTCGCCGAGCGCTACCCCGATCAGCTCTCCGGCGGCCAGCAGCAGCGCGTCGCGATCGCCCGCGCGCTCGCGATGGACCCCAACCTCATGCTCTTCGACGAACCGACCTCAGCGCTCGACCCGGAGACCGTGGGCGATGTCCTTCAGGTCATGCGTCGCCTCGCCGAGGCGGGGATGACGATGGTCGTCGTCACCCACGAGATGGAGTTCGCCCGCCAGGTCGCCGATCGTGTCGTCTTCATGGACGGCGGGGTCGTCGTCGAGGAGGGCCCGGCCAGGGACGTCATCGGCAATCCGCAGGAGCAGCGGACGAAGGACTTCCTCTCCCGCGTCCTCCACCCGGGTCAGCTGGAGTAGCAGTCGTGAGCAGCTGGGATCCGACGAGTCAGGGCGTCCTCGCGCTGCCGTCGGGTCGACTGGTTCGGGGGCGCTCCCTGGCGCGGTCGAGACGCGCTGCCGCAGATGACCGACCGGACGCCGCGGACTTCGAGCTCATCCTCCTCGGCCGGCAGCGCGAGTTCGAGTCGGAGACGCATGGTCCCGCGCCAGCGATGGATCTGCGGTGGGTGGCGTGGCCCGATTTCGCCCTGCCGAAGGACCGGGACGACGCCGCGGATGCGTTCGTCGAGTGCTGGAGGCGAGCGGAGTTCGAGCGCGTCGGCGTCGCCTGCAGCGGTGGGCGCGGGCGCAGCGGGACCGCACTGGCCTGTCTGGCGGTCCTCGACGGGGTGCCGCCCGCCGAGGCGGTCGCCTACGTCCGCACCCACTACGATGCGCGCGCCGTCGAGACCCCGTGGCAGCGCCGCTTCGTCGAGCGATTCGGCCTCGATGGCACCCCCTGACGCCGAGACCACCACTTAGCGCCGAGACCGCCGGTGAGAAGCGGTGGTCTCAGCGCCGAGTGGTGATCTCGATGAGGCGAGCGCTTCGAGCTCGGCCTTGATCTCCATGAACGGCTGGGCGCGGAAGAGGTCTCCCCACACGAGGTTGAACACCCGCAGCCCGGAGTTGAGCAGCTTCATGTGACGTTCGTGGTTCTTCGCGCTCGCCCGGTCGGGCCCGCCCTCGTTGAGGAAGTACTTTCCCAGCCCGTGGAACTCGACGACGAGCGGCAGTGTCTCGTGGCGGAAGTCATTGCGGGCGATCCAGGAGCCGCTGGCATCAAACGAGTCGACCTGCGGAATCATGCCGGTGATTCCGAAGCGGTGGAACCTGACCGCGCACAGCGCTTCGCCCGCTGATTCGTGCAGCGGGCTCGCCAGCTCGAGCGCCAGCTGTGCGTTCCTGCACCCCCTGCCGCCGAGGCGGATGCCGCTCGCCAGTGACGCTTTCGACACCTTCCCCTCGCGCAGAGCCTGGGAGATGAAGGGGACCGAGACATCGCTCGGATAGTCGTGGGCGAGGTCGAGGAGTGTCCGCCGCAGCGACGTCACGGGGAGGTCGCCGACGCGGGCACGATCGTCAGATGCGACCTCACGGTTCCGGTAGTGGACCGTCGGCTTCCTCTTCCCATACCCGGACCGGATGAGCTCGGCCGCTGTCGTCGTGGGAAACGGCGGATCGAGTCCGTGGATGATGGCTGCAGAGACGTGGGAGAAGAAGCTCCCCGGCAGCAGTTCCCGGGCGTAGGAGCGGATGAGCGTCTTGAGCTCCTCCGTGCTGTCACGGATGTCCCCGAAGGTCTGCGGGTACGGATGTCCCGACGCTTCATGGATCTCGTGGAGGACCTCATGGGCTGTGTTCTCGCATGGCTTCTTGAGCACGAACCAGCCGCGCCGAATTCTGCCGATGCACTCGTCGAATGTGTCGGCCCCGACGCCGAGGTCGCGCAACTCACTCGAGCTGAACACAGTGACCATGCACTCACAATAGCCATCAAACAGCCTCAACTGAATGCAAACACCACATAAAATTTGCGAGCCCTCGTCGAGACGACCACTTCGCGCCGAGATCGCCGGTTATAAGTGGCGATCTCGGCGCGAAGTGGTGGTCTCGGCGACGGCGCCGGCGGAGGCGCCAGGAGCCGGCTCAGCGGCCCCCGTGCTCCGCGATGATCTGGTCTGAGGCCTTCTCGCTGACCATGTAGACGGCGCTGGCGATGAAGTAGCCGGGGATGTCGGGGAAGACGCTCGCGTCGACAACACGCAGGCCCTCGACACCCCTCACCCGCAGATCTCCGTCGAGCACCGCCAGCGGGTCGTCAGCGGCGCCGATCTTCGCGGTGCCGCACGCATGGTGACCCCAGGCTTCGGCCATGACGTGATCGCGCAGCTTCTCCCGGGTGTCCACCTCGGCGCCGGGGACGAGCTCGCGCACGACTTTGGTGTTCTCGATGTTCGAGGCGATCTCCCGCGCCAGTTCGATCCCGTCGACGACGCCGTCGAGGTCGGTCTCCCAGCCCTCAGACCCCTCATCGAAATACCGCATCCGGATGTCGGGGACATCGCGCGGATCGGCCGAGCGCAGCCGCACGGACCCGGCGCGATCCCGCGTCCAGCCCTTGAGCACGAGCAGGCTCATCCGGTTGTGATGGGGCTTCGCGTCATACGAGTAGTTCGGGTAGTACCCGTGGAAGTCCGCGGCGAGGGAGAAGACGATGACATCGGTGCCGTCATCGGACGCGGCACTCGTGCGGGCGACGAGGGCCGCGAGCGACCCGTTCGTCGAATATGGCCCACCGCGGTCGTCCTTCCACTCCTTCATGAGATCGTCGTCGGGCTCCCCCGGTGCGGGCACGTCGAGCGTGGACCCGTCGAAGATCGGGAAGTCGGCATCGAGCTCGTTGACGACCGAGACCTCGTAGCGGTCGTGGAGGTTCTCCCCCACCCCCGGCAGGTCGACGACGACGGGAATGCCGAACTCCTGCAGCTCGGCGGCCGGACCGATGCCGGAGAGCTTGAGCAGCTGCGGGGTGTTGAATGCCCCGCCGGCGATGATCACCTCGCGGCGGGCGCGCACGATGCGGGCCGCCGGCGACGCCTCGGCGGACCGGCGCTCCTCGGGCGTCGCCCGGTAGAGCCCGGCACCGGGCAGGTACTCGACCCCGACGGCACGGGTGCCGTCGACGACGACCCGCGTGGCCAGCGCATCCTCGATGATCGTCAGGTTCTCCGGGTGAGCATCCCGCGCGGCGAGCAGCCGCTCCCGGGCACCGTGGCGCTGCCCACCGCCGGCGGCCACGGGCACGAACGACATGCCCTGGTACTCCGGCGGGGTGTCGGCGGCGTTGATGTCACGCGGCAGGGACACCTCGGCGGGGATGCCGAACCTCTCCCGGCTCGTCGCCTCGGTGGCGTTGATGATGTCGAGGAACCGCGGTTCCCGACCGGCGATCGCCGGATCCGCCCGGGTCGTCGGCAGCCACCCGCCGCGTCCGTGGTGCGCTGTCGCGTCGCGGTCGGCTTCGGTGTCGCCGGGCAGCGGACGGGCGTCGACACCCTGCCAGTCCTCGATGCGCTCGAAGATCGTCCGCATGTGCGCACTGCCCCAGGTCTCATCCCCGGTCAGCGACGCCAGGGCATCCCAGTCCCGCGGATGCGGGGCGATGTGGACGAGCGCGCTCACCGCCGTGCTGCCGCCGAGCGTGCTGCCCCGCGGATAGAGGATCCCGCCCTCCTCGTCGACCCACTTCGCATCCCGCGCTCCGCGGTCGGGATCGTCGTAATGGGAGACGAAGAAGTTCCACACCATGTCGACGTCCTCGCTAGCATAGGCCTGCATGACGGGGATGTCGTAGTACCGGCAGTCGTGATCGCGGCCGGCTTCGAGGACGACGACGCTGAATCCCGCCGCGGCGAGATTCGCAGCGAGCGGTCCGCCGCCCGCCCCCGAGCCCACGACGACGAAATCGGCGGTGGTCTCGGCGGGAGCGGCGGAGGCCGTCACTGGAGGTAGTTCTCGACTTCGCTGACGGGACGCTCCTTGGCGAGGTTGGGATCGCGTCCGGCGTCGCGCTCCCCCTGCCGCTGGCGGAGGAGATCCCAGAGCTGATCGAGCTCTCCCTCGAGCTGGGCGATGCGCTGGTGCTCCTGCTCCTCGGTGATCTCACCGGCACCGAGGCGACGGCGCAGTTCGCGCTCCTCCTCGACGGCGTCGTTGATCTGCTGATGAATCGACTTGTCACTGGCCATGACGGAACCTTTCGTGAGTGGGGACGCTCAGCGGTGGACCTTGTCCATCCAGTCCGCGGGCACGCGGCCTGCGGGTCCGGGCACCGGCTGGGATTCGGGGTGGGACTCCGGCGGGGCGAGCTCGGGTCCGTCGAAGACCTGCTCGGTGCGGAAGTCGTAGAACCACGTCTCGCCCGGCTCGTAGCTGCGGATGACCGGGTGCGAGGTCTCCGCGGCGTGCTTGCTCGCATGCTGCGACGGAGAGGTGTCGCAGCACCCGATGTGACCGCAGGCCGCGCACCGGCGCAGATGCACCCACCAGCCGCCGGTCGCTTCGCATTCGACGCATCCGGGTCCCGAGGGCGGAACCGCGGTGTCGATGTCTCCGGGTTCGAGTTGAATGTCCATGCACCGAGTATGGCACAAGTCACACTGGTTTCAGCCGGTCGTCTCCGACTCTCCGGCGACCTCTGCGAGGATGACCCGGTAGCCCAGGCGCGCGTCGTAGCCGTGGATCTCCCGGGTGTCGAGCGCGGACATGAAGTCGAGCACCTCGGCGGTGATGACCTGACCGGGCACGAGCACCGGGAAGCCGGGCGGGTACGGGGTGACGAACCCGGCCGAGACGGGGGTCTCCCCGGCATCGACGCGACGGCGCAGTTCGTGCGGGAGGACGTACTCGACCGACTTCTGCCGCAGACCCGCGTAGTACGCGGACCGCAGATCCCCGTCGGGCAGCTGCGCCGCGGGGTCCTCGGCCGGCACCTCGGCGGCGTACTCCGGGGCGAAGGCGCTGAAGTCGGGCAGCGGCGGCATCACGACGGCGAGTTCCGTCGCCGCATTCGCCCGGGTGAGCGCGTGCGGGTCGGAGAACTTCTCGGCGATCTTGACGAGCACCTCGATGAGATAGGCGACGGCCGACCGGGAGGTGCCGATGTTCGTCATGAAGAGCACGGTGTTCCGGCTCGTCTTGTTGACCTGGATCCCGTAGCGGTCCATGAGGTATTCGTGTTTGAACGTGTCCCCGTCGACGCCGGTGCCGGTGATCTCGATGGTGATCCGGCTCGGGTCGACGACGAACTCGTCCGTCGTCCACGCGTGCCAGAACGTCCCGAGGCCGTCGCGCAGCGGCATCGACCGCGTCGTCTCCCGGTATTCGGCGGGGATGAGGTCCTTGGCGGTGAGCACCCGGAACGTCTTCTTCAGCAGCGGGTGCCGGGCCACCGCCGAGGCGAGGCTGACAGCGAGGTCGAGCTGCTTCTGGACGAGCGCGAAGCCCTCCATCTCGACCTGCCGCCGACCGAGGTCGAGAGAGGCGAGGATCTGATAGTTCGGCGACGTCGAGGTGTGCGTCATGTACGCCTCGTGGAAGGCCTCCTCGGCGCCGGCCCCGAACTCCTGGTCGTAGACGTGGATCATCGACCCCTGCCGCAGCGCGGTCAGGGTCTTGTGCGTCGACTGCGTCGCGTACACCCGGATCGTCGCATCCGGCGGGGCGAGCAGGGTCTCATTGAGCCACACCTCGTCGGGCGCCGGCTCCCCGGTGACCGGGTCGAAGAGCCGCTTCCGCTGCTCCCGGTACGCGGCGTCGTGGGCGTTCGTCCGCAGGTTCTCATCGAGCCGCTCGGCGGCGACCATGGCCGTGCGCTTGCGGGTGACGGGATGGAAGCGGGCGAACGCGAACCACGCCTCGTCCCAGAGGAAGACGAGATCGGGTTTGATCGCGAGGCACTCGGCCATCACGCGCTCGGGGTCGTAGACGATGCCGTCGAACGTGCAGTTCGTCAGGGTGATCATCCGCACCTCGTCGAGGCGACCGGCGGCCCGGTAGTCGAGGAGGAGCTGCTTGATCCGCGACAGCGGCACCGCGCCGTAGAACGCGAAGTCGTTGAGCGGGTACGCCTCGAGGTAGGCGGCCCGGGCCCCGGTGAGCATGAGCGCATGGTGATGGGACTTGTGGCAGTTGCGGTCGACCATGACGACCTCGCCGGGGGCGACAACGGCCTGGTGGACGATCTTGTTCGCCGTCGACGTCCCGTTCGTCACGAAGTACGTGCGCTTCGCGCCGAACGCGCGGGCGGCCAGGGACTGCGCCTTCTTCAGGGTGCGCACCGGGGCGAGCAGGGAGTCGAGCTCACCCGAGGTCGCGCTCGTCTCAGCGAGCAGCAGGTTGAGCCCGTAGAAGTCGACGAAGTCGCTGATCCACTTCGACCCGACGACCGATCCGCCGCGGGAGACCGGCAGAGCGTGGAAGACCCCGGCGGGGCGCCGGGCATGCTCCTGGATCGCAGCGAAGAACGGAGTGTCGTAGAGGTGCTGGACGCGGCGGAGCAGCGAGAGGTGGAGCTCGAACTGGTCCTCCCGGCGGAAGACGCGACGGAAGCGGTGGGTGAGCGCCCCGGCGAGGCTCTCGATGTGCGCCCCGGCCATGAGGTAGAGGTCGAGTTCGGGGCGGATGCCCGCGAGCGTGTCGGCCAGCCGCAGCACCCGGCGCACCGAGTTGAGCGGGCTCATCGGCCCGGTCGGCGACGACGTCGTCCCCTCGTGGGCGTAGGCCACGGCATCGCGGAGGTCGCGGCTGAGGACCTCACGGGTGCGGTCGGTGAACCCGGGCCGGATGACGCACGCGAGCAGGTTGGGGTTCGTCAGCGCGGCGACGACGGCGTCATCGGCGGTGGGGACGATGACGTAGTCGTAGATGAACTGGTCGGAGGGGCTGCGGAGCTTGAGCAGGTCGGCGTGGAGTTCGTCGCGCCCGCCCTCGGTCGTCTCGTCGACGATGAGGACCTCGAACCGGGGACGCTGGTCCTGCCGGTCGCGCAGCTCATTGCGCTCCTCCTCGGTGAGTTCGTCCTCGAGGAGGTCAGGCACCGTCGTCCCGCGCAGCCGGTTGACCGCGCGGGTGATCATGTCGTGGGCCCGGTCGAACTCGCCGTCGGAGAGGAGCTCGGCGATCTCCTCGACGTAGCGCTGCCCGAACCCGCCCCAGTAGAGCTCGATGGTCTTCAGCGACCGCAGGGACCGCCACACCTCGCCGTCGGCGGCGATCATCGAGAAGTCCCCGCCGCTCATGACGAGGCGCTTGATCGCGTACTTGAGGTACTCCCACGCGTCCGAGCGCAGCCGCCACGTGCTCGCCGGCATTCCCGGGTCGCGTTCGAGCTTCGCCTTCTCCGGTCTCGTGAGGAACCCCGGTCGCAGCGGCGTTCGCGCACCTCCTCCGGAAGCCGACGGTTCGGGCGTGAAGATCGCCCGCCCCGGAAGATCGTCGGAGTCGATGCCGGTCATGCTGGAGCCTCCTGGCGTGGTGCGAAATCCGTTGTGCTGACGATCATACGGCCTGCCCTCACCCGTTTCGCCACCGCGGTGCCCACTTGAGACGAAAGAGTGATAAGCATGAGGAATGGATGCATCAGAGTCGCTGTCCGCCGGCCACCTCATCGTCCGCGAGCTCGAGGCCCACGGCGTCCGCCGCGCCTACCTCGTCCCGGGCGAGTCCTACCTCGACGTCCTCGACGGACTCCACGATTCGCCCATCACCCCGATCGTCTGCCGCCAGGAGGGCGGGGCCGGGTACATGGCCGTGGCCGAGGGGCGGATGACCGGGGTGCCGGGGGTTGCGATGGTCACCCGCGGTCCCGGTGCCGCGAACGTCATGGCCGCCGTCCACACCGCCCACCAGGATGCGACCCCGCTCGTCGTCTTCGTCGGCCTCATCCCCACCTCCCACCGCGGTCGGGAGTCCTTCCAGGAGTTCGACCTCAGCGGGTGGTTCGGCTCGACGACGAAGAAGGTCCTCGTCCTCGATGATCCGGACAAGGCCGCCGAGGTGGTCGCCGATGCGCTGCACACCGCGGTCACCGGCCGGCCGGGTCCCGTCGTCGTCGGCCTGCCCGAGGAGGTGCTGACCCGGCGCACGACCGCCTCGGCGATTCCGCCCCTGACCGTCGGGGTGCCCGCCCCCGACGACGGCGACCTCACCGAGGTGCGGGCCCGCATCGACCAGGCCGAACGTCCCGTCCTCATCATCGGCGGGGAGGACTGGCCGCAGGCCACCGCCGAGCGCATCGCCCGCTGGTCCGCCGACCGGGGCCTCGGGGTGCTCGGCACGTTCCGCGCCTACGACGGGATCGACCACGACAGTCCGAACTTCCTCGGCATCCTCGGGTACGGGGCTGCCCCGGTGGCCCAGCGCGTGTTCGCCGAGGCCGACCTCCACATCTTCCTCGGCTGCGTGCGCACGGATGTCGCCACCGACGGATTCACCCTCGGCACGGAGCAGAAGACGATCGTCATCGGCCCCGACCCGGATGCGCACGGGCACTTCGGACGCCTCGATGAGCACATCGTCACCTCGGTGAGCCGGTTCGCCGCCCGGGTCGTCGCCGCGGACGGGACCCCGGACTACGCGGTCACCGCCGACGGCGCGGTCAACGAGGTCGCCGGCGGGAAGACCGGTGCCGCGGCCGCACCCGAACTCCCCGCGTGGATCACCGCGGCCCGCGCCGAATTCGAGGCATGGCGGGTGCCGAGACCCGCACCGGCCGGGACGGACGCCGACCCCGGCTCCGGCTTCGTCGACATGGACGAGGCGTTCACCCACGTCAGGGAGCTGCTGCCCGAGGATGCGATCGTCACCTACGGGGCGGGGAACTTCTCCGGGTGGGCGACGCGTTTCCTGCCCACGCACGCCTTCCCCTCGGCGCTCGGGCCGCGCAACGGGTCGATGGGCTTCGGGGTGCCGGCCGCGGTCGCCGCGGGACTCGTCGCCCCCGACCGGACGATCTTCTGCATCGCCGGGGACGGGGACTTCCTCATGAACGGCCAGGAGCTCGCGACGGCCGCCCAGTACGGGATCGACCTCACGATCGTCGTCAACGACAACTCCGTCTACGGCACGATCCGCGGCCACCAGGACCGCGACTACCCGGGCCGGGCGACGGGCACCGCACTGGACAACCCCGACTTCGCGGCGATGGCCACGGCGTTCGGCGGACTCGGCATCAGGGTCGAGCGGACCGCGGACTTCCGCGAGGCCTTCGCCGCCGCGCTGGACCACCGGGGCCCGGCGCTCGTCCACTGCGTCACCGACCCCGCGATCCGCGGCGCCCGCCTGTGATGGCAGACTCGAGATGACCGGGTCACCGGTGACAGCGACGTCCACGACGAAGGCAGCCCCATGAGAATCGACGCGATCTTCACGGATCTCGACGCCCACACCCTCGACCCCGCCCGGCCCCGCGCGACGAAGATCGGGGTCTTCGCCGGTCGGATCGTCGGCGTCGATGAGGAACTCGACGGCGTCACCGCCGACCGCGTCGAATCGCTCGGCGGGGCGACCGTGCTGCCGGGCTTCAACGACGTCCACTGCCACACGACGTGGTTCGGCCTCACGCTCGCCTCCGTCGACGTCACGGCGATGCCGGGGGGCCTGCCCGACGTCTACGCGGCACTCGAGCAGGCGGCGGCGACGACGCCCGAGGGCGAGTGGATCGAGGCGACCGGCTTCGCCCACCGCGACTACGACGGGCAGTACCCGGAGCTGGCCCGCCTCGATGCGATCACCGGCAGCCGACCCCTATTCATGCGCCAGACCTCGGGACATGCGGCGATCGTCAACACCGAGGCGATGCGCCGGGCCGGCATCCTCGACCGAGGCTTCACCGACCCGGTCGGCGGGAAGGTCGTCCGCGACGCCGCCGGCCACCCGACGGGACTCGTCGAGGAGACCGCGCAGGGCCTCGTCCAGGACCTCATCCGCCCGTACTCGCTCGACACGATCGTCGAGGCCCTCGATCTCGCGACGACACAGTACGCGAAGGAGGGCATCACCTCGTTCGGCGAATGCGGCATCGCCTACGGCTGGATCGGCCACTCCCCCATCGAGATCTCCGCGTACCTGCGGGCGCGCGAGGAGGGGAGGCTGCGGGCCCGGGCGCAGCTGATGCCGCAGGCTGACGGCCTCCACGCGATCGCCGCGAACCCGGCCGACGGCTTCGGCATCGGCCTCGACGCGGGACTGCGCACCGGCCTCGGCGACGACCTCATCAGCATCGGCCCGGTGAAGTTCTTCATGGACGGGGCGATGAGCGGGGAGACCGCCGCCCTGCGGGAGAACTACGCGGGCCGTGATCATCGCGGGTATCTCCAGGCCGACGCCGAGGCGCTGCGCCGCCAGATCCTCGACACGTACGCCTCCGGGTGGTCGCTGGCCGTCCACGCGATCGGCGACGCCGCCGTCGATGCGGCGATCGCGAACATCGTCGAAGCCCAGACTCGCCACGGCAGGCGGGCGGTGCCCAACCGCATCGAACACGCGGGACTCGTCCACGACGAGCACCTGGCGACGCTCGCCGAGCACGGCATCGCGGTGACCCCGCAGGCCGCGTTCGCCGAGGCGATCGGCGATGGGATGAACCGGTCGCTCGGACCCGAGCGCCGCCGCCTGCTCTACCGGGCGAAGTCGTTCGTCGACGCCGGGGTCCTGCTGCCCGGCAGCTCGGATCGCCCGTGCGCCGACGGCACGGCGCTGCGCGGCATCGAGGCCTTCGTCACCCGCGCGACCCGGGACGGTGACGTCATGGGCGCGGCGAGCGAGCGGCTCACCCCCGCCGAGGCGGTCGCCGCCTACACCTCGGTCGCCGCCGTCGCCTCGGGGCAGGGCGCGGACAAGGGCACGCTGACCCGGGGGAAGCTCGCCGACTTCGTCGCCCTCGACGCCCATCCCGCCGAGGTGGCCCCCGACGAGATCGCCGGCATCCCCGTCCGCGCGACCG
Organism: Brevibacterium sp. 2SA; assembly: GCF_005502845.1. Lineage (NCBI taxonomy): Bacteria > Bacillati > Actinomycetota > Actinomycetes > Micrococcales > Brevibacteriaceae > Brevibacterium > Brevibacterium sp. 2SA. The sequence continues at coordinate 75,357 of NZ_SCMW01000012.1, forward strand.
TCCTCGGCGGCGCATTCACCCACGACGCCCGGTAGCTCAGCGGGGCGGGAAGTCGAGGTCGGTGAGGACCGTCTCGAGGATGCCGAGGCCCTTCTCGAGGTCGTCCTCGCTGATGTTAATCGGCGGGACGACGTGGATGCGGTGGTAGTTGCTGAACGCGACGAGGCCGTGCTCCTTGAGGGCGGCGAGCACCGAGGCGACCTCGGGTGAGCCGCCGCCGTAGGGGGCCAGCGGCTCCTTCGTCTCCTTGTCCCAGACGAGTTCGATCGCCCAGAACGCCCCGGTCCCGCGGACCTCGCCGACGTGCTTCGAGCTCTCCGCGATCTGCCGCAGACGGGGTCCGATGATCTCCTCGCCGATCCGGGCGGCGTGGGCGACCATGCCCTCGTTCTCCATCGCGTCGATCGTCGCGACCGCGGCCGCGCACGCGAGCGGATGCCCGGAGTACGTCAGACCTCCGGGATAGGCCACCTCGGCGAAGGTGTCGTAGATGGCATCGTCCATGATGACGCCGCCGAGCGGGACGTACCCGGAGTTGACGCCCTTGGCGAAGGTGATGATGTCGGGGACGATGTCGAAGTGCTCGAAGGCGAACCACCGGCCGGTGCGGCCGAAGCCGGCCATCACCTCGTCGGCGATGAGGACGATGTCGTGGGCGTCGGCGAGCGCCCGCACGCCCTGCATGTACTCCGGGCTCGGGATCATGATGCCCGCGGTGCCGGGGATCGATTCGAGGACGATCGCGGCGATCGTCGACGGGCCCTCGAGTTCGATCGTGCGCTCGAGGTGGCGCAGGGCGCGCTCGGTCTCCTCCGCCTCGGTGGTCGCGGCGAACTCGGAGCGGTAGAGGAAGGGCCCGAAGAAGTGGACGACACCGGAATCGCCGAGGTCGTTCCGCCACCGCCGCGGATCGCCGGTGACGTTGATCGCCGTCTGCGTGCCCCCGTGGTAGGAGCGGTAGCGGGAGAGGACCTTGTGCCTGCCGGTGTGGAGGCGGGCCATGCGGATCGCGTGCTCGTTGGCGTCGGCCCCGCCGTTGGTGAAGAAGACGTGGTCGAGGCCGGCCGGGGCGCGCTCGGTGATGAGGCGGGCGGCCTCCGACCGGGCGGCGTTGGCGTAGGCGGGACTGATCGTGCAGAGCAGATCGGCCTGGTCCTTGATCGCGGCGACGACCTTGGGATGCTGGTGGCCGATGTTCGTGTTGACGAGCTGGGAGGAGAAGTCGAGCAGCGGCCGGCCCTCGCCGTCATAGATGTACGAGCCCGCCGCGCGGGAGACGGTCATCGGGTCGAGCGTCCTCTGAGCCGACCACGAATGGAAGACGTGGGCCCGGTCGAGGTCGTAGGCCCGGGCGGATTCGTCCCTGATCTCCGCGAGCTCCGCGTCGCTGAACTGCTCCATGATCGTCACCTCTCGCGCTCGTCCCGGCCCCTGACCGAGGCACGCGGCGCAGCCTCGGCGGCGCCTACGCTCAAGGGTAGAGCACTGGGAGGCCAGGTCCGCAGACTACAGTGAACCTCATGCCCTACCGGACGATCGCGCGCCCCGCCGCAGCCGAGATCGAGATCAGGAGGTCCCGATTCCTCGGCCTCATCGCCCCGGTGGAGACCGAGGCGCAGGCGCGGGAGATCATCGCCGCCCGCCGCGCGGAGCATCCGAAGGCCCGCCACCACTGCACGGCGTTCATCCTCGATCCCGATGCGCGCACGCAGCGCTTCAGCGATGACGGGGAGCCGGCGGGCACGGCGGGCGCCCCGATCCTCGACGTCCTCGCCGGCCACGACCTCACGTACGTCCTCGCCGTCGTCACCCGGTACTTCGGGGGAACCCTGCTCGGTGCGGGCGGGCTCGTGCGCGCCTACGGGCAGGCCGCCTCGGCGGCGGTCGATGAGGCATCGATCATCACGAAGCAGGAGCTCGTGCCCGTGCGGGCGACCGTCGACTACGCGCAGGCGAACGCCCTCGAGCGCGCGGCAGGAGTCCGCGGATGGTCGGTGCGGGCGGAGTACGGCGCGGCGGTGACGCTCGACGTCCTCGTCCCCGTCGCCGAGGTGGATCCGGCCCTGACGATGTTCGCCGACCTCACAGCGGGGCGGGCCCAGCCGGAGGTCGGCGACGTGGAGTGGGTGTGAGGCTGTCGCCTCGGTGGTTCTGCTCAGCGGCTGAGCGCGGTGGTTCTGCTCAGTCGAGCGCGGCGATCTTCGCGACCTGCGCGTTCGTGAGCATGACGAGGTCCTCGGGTCGGATCTCGATCTCGAGGCCGCGGCGGCCGGCTGAGACGAAGACCGAGGCGTGCTCGAGCACGGTGCGGTCGATGACGACGGGCACGGCGTGGCGCTGCCCGAACGGGGAGACGCCGCCGACCGGGTAGCCGGTGCGGCGCTCGGTCTCCGCGACCCCGGCCAACTGAGCCTTCTTCGCGCTGCGCGCCGAGGCGAGGGCCTTGAGGTCGAGCTGGCCCGAGACGGGGACGAGAGCGGTGACGGGGGCGCCGTCGACCTGGATCATCAGGGTCTTGAATACCTGGTCGGACCCGACGCCGAGCTTGTCAGCGGCTTCCGAGCCGTAGCGCCGGGTGGCGGGGTCGTGCTCGAAGCTGTGCAGGCTGTAGTCGATGCCCGCGAGGTTGAGAACGCGAACGGCCGGGGTAGCCGCGCTGGCCGATTTGGATGCAGATGCAACTGTCATAAGGGGGTCGTGCCTCCTGCCCGCGGGTCGAGAGGGAGACGCAGAGCGCGACTGCCGGAGCCTCGCGCTCTTCCCAGCTCGATACGGACGGAATGTTGTATCGGTTACTGATTAGGTACCCGCCCACAATAGGCGAACCGTCAAGCCCAGCGCCAATCAATGAAGGCAAACCGAACTTGCCGGTAGCGAACCTTCGTCCAGCTCACACGGGATCATCGCGTTCGGGCACCTTGTCAGCCGGCCTCACCCCCAACCGATTTCGTGGAGCCGGTCGTCGTCGATGCCGTAGAAGTGGGCGATCTCGTGGACGATCGTGATGACGAGCTGCTCGCGGAGGTCGTCGCGGTCCCGGGCGAAGGCGATGAGGTTGTCGCGGTAGAGGAAGATCGTGTCCGGCATCTCGAGTCCGCTCTGGCCGCGCTCGCCGATCGGGATCCCGTGATAGAGGCCGAGCAGGGTGCGGCTGCCGTCCTCGGGACGGTCCTCGACGAAGAGGGCGACGTTGTCGAGTTCGTCGGTGACTCCGGCAGGCAGCGATTCGACCGCCTCCTCGAGGATGGCATCGAATTCCTCGTCGCTCAGCTGCTCCATGGCCCCGATCCTAACGGTCGGATCTGACACGGGAATCCGGGTGCGTGAGGCCCGCGAACGGGGCCGGGAGTCTGTGACGGAGGACACCGCGATCTGTTTTGCATTCTCCAAAAAGGTTGGGATAAGCTTAACGTCGTTGCCCACGGGGAATCCGAGAGCAAACTAGGCCCCCATCGTCTAGAGGCCTAGGACACCGCCCTTTCACGGCGGCGACACGGGTTCGAATCCCGTTGGGGGTACGGTGTAGGATCGAAAGGTCTGTCACCACAACAGCAAGGCCCTGTGGCGCAGTTGGTTAGCGCGCCGCCCTGTCACGGCGGAGGTCGCGGGTTCGAGTCCCGTCAGGGTCGCGGAGCATAAGGCTCTTCTTCGGAAGAGCCTTAGTTTCTCTCGGCATACTTGCGTATGTCGGCGGCCAGGCTCTGTAGCTCAGTTGGTAGAGCGTTCGACTGAAAATCGAAAGGTCACCGGATCGACGCCGGTCGGAGCCACCACCACGAAGAACCCCGCGGATTCCGCGGGGTTCTTCTGTGTCTCAGGGGCGTGCGGCTGGGGTTATAGGCCAAAATGTGTGTACAGCCAGGGCGTGTCGACACTGGTCCTTATCGGGATCTGCCGCCCCAGCCTTTCTGGATCCCGTTGCCATCCTCGATACTGAATCCCG